>RGVD01000298.1 GCA_010027395.1 Bacteroidota bacterium | reverse complement strand
ATCTTAACAAAAGATTTAACAGTAACCAATGCACAAGCTTATAAACAGGAAAATGATGTATTGAGATTTATAGTAAAACCAGAAACATTACCCTACTTCACTGAAACATTTGAAATTGAAATTGCCAATGTTAAAACCAATCAAATTGATATTGAACTTATCTGGGAAAAAACTTCAGTTTCATTCACTGTTAATGCTTACTTAGACAGCAAACTAAGCAAGCAAATAGCCGATGTAATGGGGAAAGATAGCAGACCTTATTATCAATCGGCTAATTGGTATTATGAAAATGGAAAGGATTTAAAAACGGCCTATGAATGGGTGAATAAAGCCGTTGATGCCAATCCAAATGCATTTTGGGTATTACACCTGAAAGCTAAAATTCAAAAATCTTTAAAAGATTATAACGCTGCAATAGCTACAGCAAATATTTCATTAGAAAAAGCTAAAGCTGATGGTGATGAGGCCTATGTTAAAAATAACGAGAAACTAATAATCGACATAAAAGCCCTTCCAGATTATTCTGAAAAAGGCAATAAAAAGAAAAAATAATATCACACAAGGGGGATGATTAAAATAATCCCCTTTGTTATTTATTCTATTTGGCATAATTTTGGTTAGAATTTGCATACCATGAAAACGCTTAAAATTTTTCTTATCGCTTTTTTAATACCCTTCTTGTCGAAAGCTGACCAGTTTGATGATGTTATAGCATTCATGAAAGCAGCAAACTCATCAAGCATCTCTAAAATGATGAATACCAATGTGGAATTAACCTTGGTAGAAAACGAAGGAATGTATAGCAGACAGCAAGCAGAGATGATGTTGAAGAACTTTTTTAATCAAAATCCTCCCAAATCAGTGGTGGTGCAACACAGAGGCTCTGCTGCCCAAGGTGCTAAATATGCCATTGCGATTTACGAATCAATTGGAATAAAATACAGAGCTTATGTTTTTATGAAAGATTCTGGTACTGGTTTAATGATACATGAACTGCGATTCGAGAAGGAGTAGGAACGCATTTTATAGCATCTCTTTCTAAAAAAACATTTATTTTGCTGCATGTTTAAACAATTGCTATGTAACCCTGACATTCTTGAATTAATTGATATTGCCATTAGAGAAGATATTGGAGATGGGGATCATACCTCATTAGCTTGCATAGATAAGGAGATTATAAAAGAGGCCTATTGCATAGCCAAACAAGATGGTGTGATTGCTGGAATTGAGTTAGCCTCATTCATTTTTAATAAAATTGATACTAAATTGATATTCAACCCTCATTTAACTGATGGAGATTCAATCAAATCTGGAGACATTATTTTTCATGTAAAAGGCAGTCCACAGAGCATTCTTACTGCTGAAAGATTGGTATTAAATTTTATGCAACGTCTTAGTGGGATTGCTACACAAAGTAAAGAAATAAGCACGTTACTTGCTCCTTACCATACAAAGGTATTAGATACAAGAAAAACAACACCGGGTTTACGTTTACTAGAAAAGTATGCCGTAAAATTAGGTGGTTCTGAAAATCATAGAATCGGTTTGTATGATATGATCATGATTAAAGATAATCATATTGATTTTGCAGGAGGAATATCAGAGGCCATATCAAGAACAAAAGCTTATTTGACAAAAAACAATCTTGACCTGAAAATAGAAATTGAAACCAGAAGCATTGATGAGGTGAAACAGGTTTTAGCCATAGGAGGCATTCACCGAATCATGTTGGATAATTTTGTCCCAGAAATGATAGCCGAAGCAGTAAAACTTATTGATGGAAAATATGAAACTGAAGCATCTGGTGGTATTACCCGAGAAACCATCACCCAATTTGCACAAGCAGGCGTGGATTACATATCGGTAGGAGCACTTACACACTCTTCGAAAAGTATAGATTTAAGTTTGAGAGTTAGTATGTAAAGCTTAGGCTAATACCTTTGCCATTAACATTGCCTTTACCATCTTGCTAATAGATTTGGCATCAAAACCACATTCAGCATACAGTTCAGATTGCTCACCATGCTCTATATAAGCGTCTGGCATACCTAACCTTTTTAATTCAGCGGTATAGTTATGTTCAGCCATAAACTCAAGTATAGCACTACCAAATCCACCCATTATTGTACCATCTTCTACGGTCAATATTTTCTTATATTTAGCGAAAATATCATGAAGCAAACGTTCATCAAGTGGTTTTACAAATCGCATATCATAGTGACCAACAAAAATGCCTTTTTCATTCAGTATTTCAATAGCGGAAGCCGCTAAGTTTCCGGCTGTTCCAAATGATAAAATGGCCAACTCCTCACCTTCTGTTAAAACCCTACCTTTACCAATTTCAATTTCTGCAAATGGGGTTCTCCATTCAGGCATTTGTCCATTGCCTCTTGGGTAGCGAATAGAGAAAGGTCCTGCATTTTTATCTAACTGGGCGGTGTACATTAGGTTTCTCAATTCTTCTTCATTCATAGGGGCACTTACCACCATGTTAGGCACACAGCGCATAAATGGAATATCAATCATACCATGATGCGTAGCTCCATCAGCACCTGCCAAGCCTGCCCTATCCATACAGAAAACAACATGAAGTTTTTGCAGAGCTACATCATGCACCACTTGATCGTAGGCTCGTTGCATAAAACTAGAATATATATTACAAAAAGGAAC
>RGVD01000297.1 GCA_010027395.1 Bacteroidota bacterium | reverse complement strand
CTTTTGATTTGGTTAATTCAGCCAGTGGATCAGATTCAGTTACCCTTTCGTTTTCATATAGGGCTATGCCTAATTCTAAGAGCAATGACTCATTGATTTTAGAATTTCGTAATCGCTTTAACAATTGGGTAAGGGTTTGGGCAGAGGTTGCTAGTCCTTCCAATGCTTATAGCTTATTTACCCGCAGCATCAATGTGGGCATTAATAGACATCGTTTTTTTCAGTTTAGGTTGATAAACAAAAGCAATTATACTAACAGCGATACATTGAAATGGGCGCTAAGCGGATTCAAATTACAACGGAGCATTTCCCTTCCTTTCTTTGATGATTTTAGTTCAAGCAAAGATTATCCAAGACAAGACATTTGGGTGGATAAAAATGTATTTATAAACAATGATTTTCCAAGCAATCAACCAAGTATCAATGTGGCTACTTTTGATGGATTGGATGAGTTTGGGAATGCTTATTCAACGTTGCCTATTAAGGGAGCTGGTGATAAATTAACAACAGCTTCAATGAACATTGCTAAATACTTACCAAAAGATTCATTGTATTTGAGTTTTCAATACCAATACCAATTGCAAGGTAATCCTAATGCAACTTTTCCTGATGATTCATTGATGGTATTTTTTAGAAGTGATGCCAATGATGTGGATGCTTTTGAACCCGTATTGCTAATTTCTGCTGAAGAAGCTAAAGCTAACGAATTTAAGCAAGTGGTATTGCCTGTTAAAGATTCATTTTATTTTCATAATGATTTTCAAATTAGATTTGTCAACCGTGGAAGTTTAACGGGTAATTTAGGTCAATGGCATATTGATTATGTGCGCTTGGGAACAGGCAGAAGTTTCGCAGATTCAAATTTGAATGACGTAGCCTTAACCAATACACCAACCAGCTTGCTGACCAAATATCACTCTATGCCTTATGCTCATTATAGTTTAAACCCAAGTGCCTATTTAGCCGATTCGCAAAGTTTTAATATTTATAACAACAATAACATTTCTTATTCGGTAGATTATCGAAGAAGAATTTTTGGGCCAGAAGGAAATCAAAACTTTGTTAATGCATTTGTTCAATCTACTCTGTTTGGTAAGAGCGATACAGCTATATTGATTGATAACAAAGCAAATCCAACAATCAACTTTAATACATCTTTGAATGCGGATTCATTAATTTTTACCAGTACCTATCGTATTAGTAATTCATCCTTAACGAATCCTGCGATATATAAGAACGACCAAGTGCCAAGCAATGACACCTGTTCTGTTCAAACTATTTTTAGTAATTACTTTGCTTATGATGATGGAACGGCTGAAAGTGGTTATGCCATCCGAGGTAAGAATAATGCGGGTGGGGCTTTGGCTTATGATTTAGAAAAACCAGATTCATTATATGGAATGTATGTGTTTTTTAACCAAGCTGAAACCAATGTGAGCAGTCAAACCTTCAACTTATATGTTTGGCAAAACCTAAGTGGTATTGATGGTTTTAATCCTGCTTCACCAAATGTTGAGCTATACAAAATAGCCAACGCCAAACCTATTCATACCAATAAGAAAAATGGATTTGCTTATTTTAAATTTGATTCGGCAGTGGCTGTGCCTGCAAGGTTTTATATAGGTTGGTATCAAATCTCTCCTTACTTGCTAAACATTGGTTTGGATAAAAATTATACCATTGATGGGCAAGCAGCAGTTAATCCCAATATGTATAGTTTTTATGATGGGGTTTGGAACAAAAGCACCATCAAAGGTGCCATGATGATGAGACCTATTGTGGGTAAATGGCTTGAGCCAACGGCTAAAGTAAGCGAAGTGGCAAATGCTGAAAAAACTATTTCGGTTTATCCTAATCCAACTTCAAATATCATACAAGTTAGAAATACATTAGGGGATGTATTTGAACTAAGTTTATATGATTTGACAGGTAAAGAAATATTGAATCAAATTTCATCAAATTCTATGGATATTCAGGCGATAAGCGATGGTTTGTATATTCTTAGAATTAGTAATACAGAAAAATCAATTTATAAAACTGAAAAAATAATTATTAAAAAATAAAGACAATGGAAGACATTACAATTGAAGAATTGAAGCAGCGTATGGATGCAGGTGAAAAGTTAAATGTATTTGATGTACGCGAATTACATGAGTATGAAGAGTACAATATTGGTGCAACATTAATACCATTGGGTACTTTACCTAGCAAATTGGATGAATTGGCCGAATTAAAAAACCAAGAAATTATATTGCATTGCAGAAGCGGTGCTAGAAGTGGCAATGCTAAAATGTTTTTGCTAGATTCTGGTTTTACCAATCAGGCCTAAAATGCGAACGGCCTCAAGAATTCTCAGGGTGCCAAGCGCATCTGAATTAGCGGTGTATTCTGGACTTTCGAAGCTCACTGCAACATGGCTCTGGGCACCTAAGTTGTAGATTTCATCCGGCTGCACCTGTTGAATGATCCGAATCAGGTTGGTGGAATCGGTGAGGTCGCCATAGTGGAGAACTAGTCGAGGATCTCGTTCGTGGGGATCTTGGTAAAGGTGGTCAATTCTATCTGTATTGAAACTGCTTGCCCGCCGTTTGATTCCGTGTACCACATAGCCTTTCTCCAGGAGCAATTCCGTGAGATAGCTGCCGTCTTGGCCCGTGATGCCAGTGATCAA
>RGVD01000296.1 GCA_010027395.1 Bacteroidota bacterium | reverse complement strand
ATCACTGGTGGAGGCTCTCAGTTGAACCACTTAGATAAATTGGTGGAATATGTAACTGGTTTCGATTCTAGAATAGGTTATGCAAACGAGCATTTAGCAAAAACCAAAATTGATGATATGAAAAGCCCAATGTATGCTACAGGTGTGGGATTGGTGCTTAAAGGATTCAGGGCTTTGGAGAATGAAGAAAACAAAGGAAAAATAAAAAACAAAGCAGCAGAATTACCTGAGGTTAAACCAGTAAAGCCTCCTGGTGTAAAATTAAGTGGTTTCCTAAACGATATAGTTAAAAAAGGTAAAGATTGGCTATACGAAAAAGAAGACATGGGAGACTTTAGCGGTTAATAATAATAAAGAAAGCTTCGGCATTAAATGAATTAACAATGGAATCAAAAATTAAATTCAACTTACCTAAAGAAAAATCATCTATTATTAAAGTAATAGGTGTTGGAGGAGGCGGTAGCAACGCTATCAATCATATGTTTGAACAAGGAATCAAAGGAGTTGATTTTATTGTTTGTAATACCGATTTGCAATCTCTTGAATCAAGTCATATTTCAAACAAGATACAATTAGGTGCAAACCTGACACAAGGTTTAGGTGCTGGAGCAAATCCTGAAGTGGGCAAAAGAGCGGCAATGGAGACCATCGAAGATATTATAGATATGCTTGGGGTTAACACCAAAATGCTTTTTATCACAGCAGGAATGGGTGGTGGAACAGGAACAGGAGCTGCACCTATTATTGCCAAAACAGCAAAAGAAATGGATATATTAACAGTAGGTATTGTTACCACTCCATTTGGTTTTGAAGGAAAACGTAGAAAAGAATTTGCTAGCGAAGGTATCGAAAACCTCAAGCGTGCGGTTGATTGTTTACTTATCATCAGCAACGATAAAATAAAAGATATGTATGGCAACTTGCCACTGCGCGAGGCTTTCAGCCATGCAAATAATATATTAACGACCGCAGCAAAAGGCATTGCCGACATCATCACACAATCTGGTTATATCAATGTGGATTTTGAAGATGTGAAAACGGTAATGAAAGGCAGTGGTGTAGCATTGATGGGTAATGCAACTGCTGAAGGTCCAGATAGAGCCCTGGTAGCTGTTAAAAACGCATTAGCTTCACCCTTACTAAACGACAACCAAATCCTTGGTGCTAAAAACATTTTATTAAATATTTCATCTGGTAACAGTGAAGTTTTGATGGAAGAAATTGGACAAATATCAGATTACATTCAAGAAGAAAGTGGCTTGAGTGCTGAGATGATATTTGGAACAAGCTTCGATGCTAGCTTAGGCGACAAAATATCTGTAACCCTTATTGCTACTGGCTTTGAAAGCAAACCTCGCGAGAACAAAATTATTGTTGGTTCTACCGAAACGGGTTTTATTAAGCAAGACTTAGTAAAGCCTGTTCCACCGGTAGTTAACCATATACCTGTTACTGAAAATCCTATCCCACAAGAGCCTGTAAAAAAAGTATTGTTGGAAGATATGGATGCAGTAAAACCTGTTGAAGAAAATCCTTCTGATATTCATTTCGAATTGCGTATAGCGGCCGAAGAAGAGATGAACCACTTTGAAAACAATAGCATTCAAGAAACTGAAATCAGTTTTGAAACTGAACCAGAAATCATGAATCTATATGAAGAAGAAATAGAGGAAAGCAAAGAAGAGAATGATATGATTAGCATGGATATGCAAATATCAGAATCGTTTGAATTGAAAACAGTGCCACAAAATAAAGAGATATTTAACAATGTGGTAGAGGATGAAGAGCAAACCAAAAAGATTGAAAGACATATCCAACGCATTAAAGAATTGAAGAACTTAAATGTGACTATCAATTTCCCAGGTGGCATTCGTGAGATGGAGAGAGAACCTGCCTACAAGCGCAGAAATAAAAAACTGGAAGATGTGCCTCATTCATCTGAGACACAAATATCGAGACTGAGTTTGTTTGAAGATGCCAGTGGCAAACCAGAATTAAAGAGCAACAACTCATTCTTACATGATAATGTTGATTAGTTTATAGTTATACAAAGAACTCTCTGCGAAGGCAGGGAGTTTTTTGTTTTAATACAAACCCATATGAAAATAGCCAAGTCGTATCAAAAAGATGTATTCTGCCTTGAGGGGGATTGGAACAGCAATCTGCTCAAGCAAAACAGTGTGATTGGGGCATTGGAGTTTTTAAAAATCAACAGAAAGATTGATTACATACATAGACATTGTGGTACCAGAGAGAACTTGGCCTTCTACTTAAAACAATGGCAATTAAAACGCTACTCCAACTATAGCATTTGTTATTTAGCATTTCATGGCAAGCCACAACAAATCATGATTAATAAAGAACCTGTTACGCTTGACGAATTAGCCGAAATGATGGGAAACCAATGCCACAATAAAATCATTCATTTGGGAAGCTGCCAAACGCTAAATACCGACAAAAGACATATCAAAAGATTCTTAAGAAAAACAAATGCACTCTGTGTTTGCGGTTTTGAAGAAGAAATAAAATTCGTAGAAGGTTCTGCTTTCGATATTCTATTGATTGACCTCTTTCAAGAGTTTTTAGATGTAAGCCGCGTTGAAGCACACATTCAAAAATACTACAAGACCTTTGCTGAAAAATTGCAGTTTAAATTGATACATTTATAAAAAAA
>RGVD01000295.1 GCA_010027395.1 Bacteroidota bacterium | reverse complement strand
AAATAAAATATTTTATTTTTAACATATTGTACATGATAAAGCATTCGTCTTTTCTTTTGCTATTTTGTTACTTACAACTTGTTTTTTTAATGTGATTAAATCACTAATAGTTAATTTACGTCTATTAGCTTTTTCATATATATTCCATTCGTCAATACTTTTGGCCCCCAAGTGGATTTCTGTATCTTTTCCCGGTATTGTAAATAACTTAAGTTTATAACCCGATGGTAATATTGATGATAAAATTATTGTTTCTCCAATAAACTTACCATTAAGTATTTTTACAGTACAATCTATACACTCTGCGTAACAAATTCTAATATCGTCATCGCTCCATTTTGGATTCCTAAAATTTCGAATATCTGTAATTGTTATTAGATAATCTGGAAGACCACCGATTAAACCACCAATCCAACCATCAAAATTATCTCCAATCTTTACAAGAGAAATATCATCGGAACTACACGAAACTTCATCTAAGTATTTGATATATTTTCCTTCATATGACATACCAATATTATTTATAGATGAATAATATTTTATTTTCAATTTTTTAGGAAAAATTGTCATTTTTTTACAAAAATAAATAAAAATTGAAAATTTCAATGTATAACGGTAACTATATAATTTGTATGTCATATACTGCTGCTAATGATATCAATACTAATAACACCGGAATCAGTGTTAAAAATACTTTGGTGATTACCGTCGATTCACCGGACCCCGACAATCTTTTGTGTTTGATCGCAAAATTGAGGAACGTTTTTAGTGCTCCTCACTTTTACGACCACATCTATATTGATGTTGTTGGGAGGCCTGTTTCCTTTGGACTAGCCTGCTTTGACCCAACGTCAAAGCAAACTCGTTCATTGACTGACGATGCAGTCCTTGAACCAATCAACTTTCGTCTTCATGTGAAAGAAGATCCCAAAGAAGCATCATTCCATTCTGTTGAAGATGCAAAAACGCTATTACAATACAAGATTGCATGTGTTGAAATTTTTCTTGTTCAGATTTTCGGAGAAGAGAAAATGAAATGTGTTACCTTTTGCAACGGTGGAATCGCGACCTGTGCCGGTTTGAGTAGCAGAATTCACGCATACGATGAGTTTTTCCTCATTTTTTCAAAGTCGGGAGAAATTCGTGTCCCATCATTAGCTGAATATGTCGAATATCGAGACAAGATTTTCTCTCTTCATCCAGAGGAACGTCGTCGCATTCGAACTAACCATTGTTTGGATGGACTTGCGCTTGTTCCTACAAAGACATACTCATCACTTGTCGATTTTGAATCAGACATTGCAAGTGCATCAACAGTTGACATTTTGATTGGCGGCCCTTTCACATCATTGGTCAATCTTTTCAAGACAGCTGATGCGCCAATTCTGAATGGTCCCAAACTCACTGTCATTGCAATGGCTTGTTCTCTTCCAGGAGATGCAAATCTTCTTGGAGACAACTTCAACGTCAAAACAGACATGAATGCATTCAAACAAGTTACCAGTGTTTTGGCTGCATACAAGGCACATCGTCCTTCTGTCTTCTTCATTCCTACGGGTGTTTGCAAAGCTGGTACGAACAAAGGCGGATGGTTGGCATTTGATTCATCGGACATTGTTCCAGTGGATGCAACGATGGGTGCTCTGGTCAAACTCTGGGCGGACATCAAAGGTGGACCTCAACCGATGTTTGATGTCCTCATCACGGTCGCACCTTCCTTGATTCCATTCAAGTCATCGCACGTCATTCTCGATTACTCTCAAATTCCGGGGTCTCACGACGGTGATATGCGGTGTGATTTGACACAAGTCGATTCATCAAATGCAACACCATTTGTTGTCTTTACCAACGAAGTGTTGAAAGACGGAAGAGTGACCCCCAAAGATGCACTAGCGCTTGTATTTGGAAGTACCTAATAGATTGTGCCTTGAAATTAATTTATTGTTTTGACTTTGTACTGTAGTTATATTTATAATTTTATTCAGATGAGTCCATATGGCTTGACCGATAGAAAATGTCTAGACAATTCTATCAACGAACTTTGGGTCTATTTCATGTGCATCTTTCGCAAGTTCTGGTGTTCCATCGTCATACATTTCACATACACAATCGTCACATCCTAATTCTTTCATTTTTGATTCATATTTTTCTAATTCTTTATTAGATTTACCCCATTTAAATTGATATCCATCTTGTTGTCGCCATCTAAATATAAATTTTATTTCTTTTAATCTATCTTTAGACATTTTTTCTAAAAGTATTACATTAAAATAACTTCCAGGAACAGCTAAATATAATGCATTATATATTTTTTCAGGATTATATTCATCTCTCACTAATGTATCTATAAGTACAGCTCCACCGTTACATTTTCCTAATAAATGGACATTTGTTAATTTAAGTTGGACTCTTAATATTTCATCTATTTTACCAGCAATTTCAATATTTAAATCTTCTTCTGGTTGATATTTTGCATCCGGGTTTGGATCGACTATTCTATCTCTTCTATCACATGCATCACTTTGATCTTCTTTATAAGATGAATATTCTATCATAAGAATTCTACCAAATTTTTTCTTTAATTTGTCAATATCTTTTAATATTACTTTTGCAGAACCTTCAAATGAATTTTTACTAAATCCTGCCACAAGAACTAATACTGGTTCAAGACCAGT
>RGVD01000294.1 GCA_010027395.1 Bacteroidota bacterium | reverse complement strand
TTATTGATAATATTACTAAAATAATTGAGATGATAATGAATGAAGCTAAGAATACATTTGGTCTTTTTATATACATGAATGAAATAGGATTAATTTTTAAACAAGCCGTATTTCAATATACAATAGATGGCCCTAAAACCATCTTTTGCTCCTATTTTTTTTCCTTCAGCGTAGGTTCTTCCATAGTATGATATACCTACCTCATAGATTCTAATTGCTGGTATTCTCGAAATTTTGGCTGTTACTTCTGGTTCAAATCCAAATCTATTTTCTTTTAATATTAAGGACTTAACAATTTCAGATTTAAACATTTTATAACAAGTCTCCATATCTGTAAGGTTAAGATTGGTAAACATGTTCGATAGCATAGTTAAAAATTTATTTCCTATAGAATGCCAAAAAAATAAAATTCTATGTGGATTGCCTCCCATGAATCTTGATCCATAAACAACATCAGCGAAACCATCAATGATCGGCTTTAAGAGAAGGTTGTATTCATTTGGATCATATTCTAAATCTGCATCTTGAATAACAATTACTTCTCCAGTTGCTTCTTTTATACCTGTATGCAGTGCAGCACCCTTACCTTTGTTTATTGAATGCTTAATATATTTTAAAGAAGGATATTGTGTTTTTTGTAAATCATACACTACAGTCTCTGTTTCATCTTTTGAACAATCATTTACAATAATTATTTCTTTTTCATATCCATCAATAAGCTTAACTTCATTTATTTTTTTTAGTATCAAATGAATTGTTTTAGCTTCGTTATATGCTGGTATAACTATACTTAGTAATTTAGGCATCTAATTTATTTTGTTGGCGAAGTTAGAAAATTAAGGTATATTTCAAAGTCAGAGCTTTTTGAGTTATTTGGCCAACATGTATCATATGTATATATAAATTTCAAATTTAAAACTACACATAAAATGATAAATGAATATGAATTTTTTTTAATCAATTTACTATTTGTTAATTTGATCCATTGGATAAATGCTGTTAAGGAGATAGCCGCAAAAGGATAAATATCAACAAAACCTCCGTGTCCATAAGCACAGCCTAATTCATACGACCACCAACTTGCATATAGATAGGTACAAAAAAGGAAAATCAAAAGTAAACCTATACTTATCTTAGGCTGGATTTTATAATAGATTACAACACCTATTAAAGTAAATAAATGAATAGGGTTATTGGTAATCCAACCGTTTTCGAATGCAAAAAGTACTTCTTTAATTTTGGGATTAAGTAAATAGATAAACTTTTCATTTTGATAGGAGTATAAGAATGGACTACCTGATAAATAAAAGTTATAGATGATTTGTGGAGATAAAACCATCAAGAAAATTATGAAAGAAAACATCCAATCTTTAAATGATAAGTATTTTTGTAATGTTTTTCTAGGTATAAGTATGAATAAAGAAATAATGAGAAAAACTAAATTTATTTGTCTTATATGTATGCAAAATAATATCTTGCTCGTAAGAAAAAAATGAAAATAAATAAATTAATATATATCGTCAGGCATGGCGAGACAGAATTTAATAAATTAGGTATAGTTCAGGGGAGTGGTGTTGATACAGATTTGAACGAAACTGGACGTTTGCAAGCAAAGCAATTCTTTGACAATTACCAAAATATAGATTTCGATAAAATTTATATTTCAGCCCTGAAACGAACTAAACAGAGCATTCAATCATTTGTTGACAGGGGTATACCCTATGAAATATTGCCAGAATTAAACGAAATAAGTTGGGGTGAGTTCGAAGGAAAGGTGCAAGATTTTAAAGAAAGAACCTTTTATCAGCAGGCAGTAAATGAATGGAATAGTGGAAATTATGACATAGCAGTAGCACAAGGTGAAACCCCAAATCAGTTGCAAGCCCGACAAAGAATTGCTGTTCAAAAAATATTGACAGCTACTGACGAAAAAACTGTTTTAGTTTGTATGCATGGTAGGGCTTTAAAAAGCATGGTTTGCTTGTTATTGAATGAACCACTGAGTAAGATGGATGAATTCCAACACGCCAATTTGGGCTTGTATCTATTTGGCTATGATGGTGAGAAATTTGAGCTCATTAAAAGAAATGATATTGAACATTTGCATTAAATTATATTAACAATGAAAAAACTAATAATCCCCATTCTTGTGGCAAGCATGTTTGCTTGTGGCGAGAAAAAAACAGAAAGAAAAGAACTGACTATGCTCCCTTATCCTAAAACAAAAACAGTAGACCAAATGGATGATTACCACGGTCACAAAGTGTCAGACCCTTATCGTTGGCTTGAAAATGATACTGCTGCCGAAGTGAAATCTTGGGTTGAAGAAGAAAACAATGTGACTCAAAATTACCTGAAACAAATTCCATTCAGAGATAAAATAAAGAATCGACTAACTGAGATTTGGAATTATCCTAAGTATTCAGCCCCTTTTACCGAAGGTGATTACATCTTCTTTTTTAAAAATGATGGATTACAAAACCAAAGTATTTTGTATTACCAAAAAGGAGAAAAAGGTACACCTGAAGTTTTCCTAGATCCTAATAAATTGAGTGAAGATGGGACTGCCTC
This sequence comes from Bacteroidota bacterium, assembly GCA_010027395.1. GTDB lineage: Bacteria > Bacteroidota > Bacteroidia > UKL13-3 > UKL13-3 > RGVD01. Next base: position 129 of record RGVD01000294.1, on the reverse strand, counting down.
ATTAGCTAGTTTTACGATAAGCAAAGACCACAAGTATGCAGCCATTGGCATTGCCCAAAGTGGTAGTGATTGGAACGAAATATTTATAATGGATGTGACCACTAAACAAAAGCTTTCTGATAATATTAA
>RGVD01000293.1 GCA_010027395.1 Bacteroidota bacterium | reverse complement strand
TTCCCACTTTTTTTATAAATTTTGAATTGTTTGTCAGCGCCAAGTAAAGCAACTCCGGCACTGTCATATCCGCGATATTCCAGTCGTTTTAATCCCTTTAATACAACTGGGCAGGCTTCACGATGGCCTATGTAAGCTACTATTCCACACATATAATGCGAAAGTAAGTGGTTTATACCTTATTTCAAAAGATTGAATTTTACTAAACAGTTAAATTTACAATTGACTCCCTAATGACATGAATACCATTAAGGAGGTTATCGAATTCATCAAACGTTAATGCTTGGTTACTATCTGAAAGGGCTGTTTTTGGATTTGGATGGATTTCTATCATCAAACCATTGGCTCCAGCTGCCACAGCGGCTAGTGATATGGGGTAAACAAATTTTGCTTCACCTGTGCCATGACTTGGGTCTGCAATTATTGGTAGGTGTGAAAGTGATTGAATAAGGGGTATAACATTTACATCAAACACATTACGCATTTGCGGATCAAAACTTCTGATGCCACGTTCACATAAAATGACGTCTTCATTTCCATTACTTAGGATATAGTCTGCAGCAAGCAACCATTCGTTTGTTTTAGCAATCATACCGCGCTTCAACATCACTGGTTTTTTTACTTTTCCAAGTTCAGCAAGCATAAAAAAATTACTCATGTTTCTGCTTCCTATTTGGATTATATCAACATATTCCAATACTTCATCAAGTAAACTTAAATCCATAAGTTCGGTAACAACATTTAAACCATGCGCTGTAGCGGCTTCTTTTATCAGTTTTAAGCCATCTAAGCCCATACCTCTAAATGAGTATGGAGATGTTCTAGGTTTGTAAGCACCACCTCTCAAAAATTTCAATCCTTTGCTACTAATAAATTCTGCTGTATGAAAGATTTGCTCTTCACTTTCAATAGAACATGGACCTGCAATCATCGAAAATGCGGTGTTTGATATTTCGCTACCGTTAATATTTATTTCAGTATGTTTTTTGTATTTATTACTTGATAACTGAAAAGGGGTATCGATTTCAATAATTTCAGAAATGCTGTTCGAGAACTCATTCAAAAAACTCTTATCGTTAAGTTTAGGTATTACAAATTCTTGTTTATCTGATAAATAAATATAATCAAACTTGGTTTGTTTTAGTTTATTAACCAAAAAAGGGATTTGTTGCTTATTCGATAGTTTTACAATCACGCTTGTATGTTTTACTTAGTAACAGTATAAGTAAGATTCAGTTTTATTCCACTACCTTTTTTTGTATTAATTATCGCCCTTGCTGCACTAACAGGGTTGTCGGCCGGAACTACTATGTTAAAACCATAATTAATATTTCTACCTTTCTTGTATTGGTCGTATAGGTATGCAATGGTTCTAGCAAAGTTGAATCTATACTCCTTTCTGCCACCTAAAAATCCACCACCTGAATAATTCCCTACTTCGAGCAAAAAATCTTTTTGGTACAAATAGGTATTTCGTCCAAGTGAATCAGAAGATGTAAGAAATAATTGACTAGGTGCATTATAATTGCCGACATCACTTCCACTGGCAATCGGCACAACAAGTTCAGCCCCATTTATTAGGACATTTGGATGTTTCGTAAGTAACTCAAATATGGTGGGTAGATTTAGTCTTATTTTTGTGCCTGCTCCACCTTGCACATAAGCAGCAGTTGTATCAGGTATTCCCGGTACAACTTTTATGCTATCTTTAGGAACCAATACTTGAAGTTTATGAGGAAAATCAGAGTGCTCGAATTGATTATAACGCGATTCTCCACCATAGTTTATAGGGAATAATGCCTTTAAAGAATCGTTGTAATAAACAGCTATTCCTGCTGTAGTGTTTGTTGAATTGGCATATAAATTCAAATAGCTAATTGCTCCAGAATTTAAGATTGGGTTACTTATTGATTTTATATATAAACCTTTGAAAACAGTTTTAAAAGATGTAGAAGTCAATTTTCCCTTAATATCCATATCTTTAAAAAAGTACCTGTAGTTATTATTCATTTTGATTCTCAAATGAGGTACTAAAATCTCCTTTTGAGCACCTAAAGGATAGGTTAGCGTATCAGTTAATTTAAATAACCCTTTCCAGTAAGTATCTAGAGTGAAATCAATTCCATTGTCTACAAGATTATTTATGTATGGAGTCGAATATTTGGGTACTCTGTTACTTCTGTATACTGAATCAAATGAAAGCTTTTCGGCTAGTTGATAAATTTGAAATTCTTGATCAGTATTTATATCACCATAAAAACTTGTACTTGTGGCAAAAGGTAATTGAAGCACAACTGAATCAATTTTTGCTTTGGCTCCACCAAATGTAAAGGTTGATGAGCCTCCGGGTAGATTGAATTCAGTTATTATGTGGGCCTTGGTTATACCAAAATCCGCATCATTCAAAGCCCCAAGCATATAATAAGATTGGCGGTGTGTTGCCAATGTGTCCATTTGCACGCTGTATGCTTCAACCGTAAATGTATCAGTAAATATCACATTCAAGTCTTTTCCTTGGCCTATGATATTATAACCAGCGGTATCAATATCTTTTTTACAAGATGTATGAATAAGGAGAAGAAGAAAACCTATATAAGATAGTTTATTAATTTTGTCTTTGAAGTAAAGTATCATATAGTTCAATATAAGCATCTGCATACTGCTCACTATCGTTGTGCTCCAATATAATTTTGCCTTTTTG
>RGVD01000292.1 GCA_010027395.1 Bacteroidota bacterium | reverse complement strand
TCCTCTCTCCCAAATACACCTCTTCTTTTAACTTTTCTTGCTGAAAATATTTTTCATCCATTTCTTCAACGTCAACAATACTAGTCATTAAATTTTCTGTATATCTTGTGTAGGGTACATGACCGAATTTATATTCATACCAGAAATTACTCATGTGAACCACGATAAAAACCAAAATAATGGTTCCCAATAAACCCATGTTTCTGCTAGTCCAATGGCTATTGGCCTTTCCATCAACCATGGCATACTGCACAGGGCGTGCTTTCTTATTGCTAAATACCAACCAAATACCTTTGAATGCATGGAATAGTATAGAGAAATACAATAAATAAGATACCGTTTTGATGAGAGGATTGGTGGTCATGAAAACTGCATATTTATTAAATGCAAGTCCAGAATCCGCTTTGAATAATTGTAGATTTCCTATCATGTGTATGATAAGAAATGAACATAAAAACAAACCCGTTAAGGCCATTATTAATTTCTGACCGATGGATGAGTTAAACATTTTGGTAAACCAATTCATTGTGTTATTTTAATTAAAATTTTTAAGCAGGGCGAATGTAAACGCTTAGGGCTAATTTATAAAAATGATTTAATTCACATGAAATCTATTTAAAATCATTCTAAATAATTAAGATGTTCATTCACATTGATAAACCAATCAAGAAAAGAAAAGTTTGTTGATGTTTGATAGAATTAATGCGTTCCCGCTACATCTAGGATATTTTCTTTGGGTGGAATAGGGCAAGTGTATTGGGCAGAATAAGCACAATAAGGGTTGTATGCCATATTAAAATCAATGATGGCCTTATTGCCCTCAGGAAAGGTAATATCAATGTAGCGGCCACCACCATAAGTTTCGTTGCCATTGGTTTTGTCGCCAAAGGGTATCAAAATAAATTTCTCGTAACCCGTTTTTTTATTTACCGCTTCAAGCAAAGTAAGTTTATATGGCTTTTCATTCAACTTAAAAGTAGCATATCCATATACTCGATAAGGTTTGGTTCTATCATGCGAATGTGGTAAGTCAAAAATAGGACTTTGGTCTAGCTTTTCAATGGTGGCTTCTACCTTGTATTTTTCATCTATCTCAAAAAACTTAAGTCCCGTAAATTTTTCAAACAAATGGCTATCAAGCGGAGTGCTGCTTTTGTTAAAAAACTCTTCGTTTTGCTTCATGCGTTGCGAAGCAATTTCTTGAATATATTGTTGATTTCCTCCGCAGGAGATTAGTATTGAGAACAGAATGAGATAAATGTATTTCTTCATAGTAAATGTTAATGCGTTTCAATCACATCTCCTGCCCCCTTTCCCGATGAATCGGGAGGGGAAGGCCGTTTTGGAGGTCGGTAATTTTGCTTTTATATCAAGGCTTAATACTTGCCGCTTTCACTTGTATCACATCTTTCTTAGTAGCGTTGCCATGCACAAATGCAATTACGGCCAAGTTTGCTGTATTCCAATTTTTCAATTCATCGGCCGTTGGCTTATATATAAATCGCTTTCTAAACACGCGTCCTGGTTCATACTTTGCTTTCAATAAATCGCCATACACACCTGTAATTACTTTTCTTAACAAATTATCGTGTTCGTAATCTTCAATGTATATAGTATTACCATTTTCATTCTTCTCTTGAATATCGATGATCTTATTTTCAAGAATAGCCACTGTTAAAAGGTATTGTGAATCAGGCATTGATTGGGTAAAAACCAATCTTAAATCTATGGTCAATTCATTGCTCGATGCATCATATTTGATGCTAAGCGTATCCATATTTACTGCAGAGCTAGTTTGCGCAAGCTCAGTAGTTGCATATCCAGACCATGATAAATCCGACACCAAGTTTTTGGTTTCTCCACTAAACAATTTGCGGTTTATTGAACCTGTGGGCAAACTGTTACTTGAGCCCAAATAAGATAGCAAATCGTCAGCGTCTTTGGTTCTGAAATCTTGTTTACTTTTATAAGGTGGTTTATCAATAGGCTCAACAAGCGTTTTCAATGTGGAATTCAAAGGATGATTAGCAATTGAAAACACTCTGCCCGAATAAGTGCTTTTAAGTGCTTTTAGTGTCTCGTGAGCCCTTGGACAATTAACACAACCTACACCTGTAAAATCCTCAATCAAAATATTTTTAGATTCAGCCACAGGTATAGTGCTTGTAATAAATGTAGTATCAAGTACAGAATTAGATGGCTTGTAATTTATCAATGGCGGTGTTTCTTGGCATGCACCAAACAAAACCAATAAAGTACTTACTGAAAAAAATAATCTTACACTTTTCATACAATTAAAAATTAGTTGTTAATGTTACCCTAGCTCCACTAAACGCTGGCTCTACCCTACATACACCACCTGTGCAATTTACACCCTCTACTTGCTTAATAAAACCTGCTGTAAAACGAGTTGGGCCAAATGTATAAGCACCAAATACATTCCAATAATGCACTTGTTCAAAATTTTCTGCGTTGAGATAACCTTTGCTGATATTAAGCATATCACCTGCGCTAAAAGAATAATGAGGTGCAATGTTAAATTCAATTAACGCATTCACAAAACTACCAAAGTCTTGCTTGGTATCTAGGTATTGCGCTTCCATCCTAACCGATTTTGTTGGTGTTAATTTATAAGTGGCTTCACCAAACATACATTGTGCCAAAACATAAGGAGTTCCTTGTGGTTTGTTCTCAAACAAGCGTTGGTTATAGTTTATGTTTTGGTAACCCAATAA
>RGVD01000291.1 GCA_010027395.1 Bacteroidota bacterium | reverse complement strand
TTGCGCTCATCTTTCATCACATCTATTGCTTCACCTGTAGCTTTGCCATCAGCATAGTTCATATAAAACAAGTGGCTATATGCATAGTCGTGCCAAGCATCCCAATGGCGATACATCAAACCATCAATAATGCGGGCATTGGTTTTGTCTAGGTCAGGGTAAATCTCTTTTACTTCTTTGTCAAGTTTAACATCCGCTACATAAGCAATGGCATTCATAGCAGGAGAGTATTTATAACCATTTACACCACCTGCAATTTTAGTAACTTGGCTTTTAGAAGTTCCATCAGGATTCATCTCCCAAACTTGCACCTCGCCTGTAACAGCACTCAAGTATGTAATCTTAGCTCCATCAGGTCTCCAACGGGCACTGAAGGCATTTATCTTCACTTCGCTTATGGCTCTTGGCTCTCCACCATTGGCGGGCATACTATAAATGAGGTTTGTGCTACGGTTTGATTTTACATCAAAATTACGAACACCATAAATAAGCATTTTGCCATCAGGCGATACTTGCGGGTCAGATACACGGCTCAATTGCCAAAGCTTTTCAATGGTAAGTTTGTTTTGTGCAGATACCAAAGAAGGAAGCAAAAGCAATAGGAAGATTATTCGTTTCATGGGTGATGTGTTTTTTGAAACGAAGTAAACCAATTATTAGCAAAGCAACAAATGATAATTTGGAACTAATTTGTTCCAATTCTAATACCTAAAACCATCGTCTTTAGTTATAACTGAGCCATTCATAGCATCAATAATTACAAATGGAGTCCCTCCTTCATTTTGAACTTTCCATGCAAGCCTAGCTTGTATTAAATTATTGAATGAATTCCTTCCTTCTAGATAAATCCCTAATCGATAATACAAGAAGTTATCACTAAACTCAAGTGCATTCTTGGCAGTATTTATGGCCTGCTTATAAGTTAATATGGGCTTTATATCAATATTTATTGTATCAATAATAGTGTCAATACAAAATATGCTCCCATCTCTCTTATGCTTAAATATTTCATAATGGCCATTGAATAATTTAAGCCCTTTATAAAAAACATTGCAATACATCGCGGTCATATATTCATCCTCCATTACCCCAGTTAATTGAAACTGCGGGTATTTTTCTAATGTATCTAAAAACTGAGGAACATCCTTTAATAAAGCAAGATCCACCAAATGTGCTGTGTCATTTAATTCACGGTAAGTCTCGCTTAATAATGTATCTTTTCTGCATGATCCCAAAAGACACAGAAAAATGATTGATAGAATGCTCGTTTTTATTTGACTTATATTCATGATATCAAAATTTTGTACTTATTAACAAAAATATACCAATAAACCTTTTAAACAAATTAGATTTAGCCTTTGTTCTTGTTCTTAACCAACAAATCAAACTATTAAATATTTGTTGGTGAAACTAGCAGTAAGCTTTGCACAACAACAAGGGCTAAAATTACACCTTCATCAAACCCAACAAAGGCTCTATCCCAAATCTCATGTAAAATTCTTTACTTCGCGGCATGCAAAAGATACTAAACTACATCAATGGTGAATTAGTAGAGCCTAGCTCAAAACAATATATTGATAATATTAACCCCGCCATTGGTGAGGCTTATTCTCTTTGTCCTGATAGTGATGAAAGAGATGTGGAAATGGCTTACCAAGCGGCAGAAGCTGCATTTGAAAAATGGAGCAATATGCCTTCAGACAGTAGAAGCAAAATACTTTTAAAATTGGCTTCATTAATTGAACGCGATAATGATAAACTTGCCAAAGCAGAAAGCATCGACCAAGGCAAACCCTTTTGGTTGGCTCAAAAAGGAGAGATACCACGAGCACAACAAAACATTCATTTTTTTGCCACGGCTATTGAGCATTATGCAAGCGAAAACCACTCGATGGGTGCTCATGCATTGAACTATACCTTGCGCACTCCTATTGGTGTAGTGGGTTGCATCAGTCCATGGAATTTACCTTTATACCTTTTTACCTGGAAAATAGCACCTGCCTTGGCTACGGGAAATTGTGTGGTTGCTAAACCAAGTGAAATTACACCAATGACAGCATTTATGCTTTCTGAATTGTGTATTGAGGCAGGGTTGCCAAAAGGGGTTTTGAACATAGTGCATGGCTTAGGTCCTAAAGTTGGATCGGCCTTGGTATCGCATGAAAAAATAACAGCTATATCTTTTACAGGTGGCACCAAAACAGGTGCTGAAATTGCTAGGGTGGCGGCACCTATGTTCAAAAAATTGTCTTTAGAACTTGGTGGCAAAAACCCCAATATCATTTTTGCTGATTGCGATTTTGATAAGGCAGTAAAGGAATCGGTAAGATCTTCGTTTACTAACCAAGGTGAGATATGCTTGTGTGGCTCAAGAATTTTTATCGAGCGTTCTATTTATGATAAATTTAAAACTGCATTTGTTGAAGAAAGCAAGAAAATGAAAGTTGGAAACCCTTTGGCTGATGATACCAAAGTGGGTGCCATTGCTAGCAAAATGCATTTCGAAAAAGTGTTAAGCTATATAGAATTAGCCAAACAAGAAGGAGGTAATATTGTGCTTGGAGGCAGCGCAGTGAAGCTTGATGGAGAAAATGCCAACGGCTATTTTATAGCACCTACTATCATTGAAAACCTAGCCTACAATTGCAGAACCAACCAAGAAGAAATATTTGGACCTGTTGTAACGCTTACTCCTTTTGATAGCGAGGAGGAAGTATTGATGATGGCTAATAGCACTGTGTATGGATTAGCTTGTACCAT
>RGVD01000030.1 GCA_010027395.1 Bacteroidota bacterium | reverse complement strand
TTTTCCAACAAGAGAAGGTTTACCCTCAACAAAAGATTTATTTTCCAATACGAATTTACCACCAACATAATCTAATACAACTCCTTCTCCAGTATTTCGCATGAAATCTTCAATCTTTTTGTTCATAGATTTTTTTCTTCCTCACTTTTTTTAGTCGTGTATGTTTAACTACAGACTTGCCACTTTTTGGAATAAATTTTTGCCAGTGTACATTCACTAGCCATTCTCCATGATGATTTGGTTTAACTTCTAACACTAAACCAATATCGTTTTCTGGATACTTATGAAAACGAACAAGTTGCAACGCTTTCGCTCGCATCATTACAAGATCGCCAGTTTGAAAAGGTGGATTTATTTCTAGTTTTTCAATATCTGGAATTTCTACAAAAGGCTTTTCATCGTTATTCATTAATTTTGTAACCAATATTTTTAAAACATTTTTCGTGTGCCAAATCTCCTCTATAAGAGCCAGGTAGCTCTCCCCAATCAATAATTTCACCTTTTTCATTAGATGGGAAAACATATGTTTCTGGTCCTGAAGGTCCAACATCGGATGCTGATGTAATTACGTATTTATTTCCATCAATTCTTGGAAAAACCTCCCAAAGAATTTTATCATTTTGAAGTTGTTTAATTTTGGTAGCAAACTTACTCATTTTCATCCACCTTTCCACGCTTAAGATTTTTACTATGCCACTTTTTATCTTTATGTTTTCCGGCACCACGTTTATTCCAAGCATGGACAGCAAAAACATTACGAGAATTGATTTCCTTCTTCATTACTTCTTCTCCACAATATTGTAATTATCAATATTACGCCAATCATTCTCGGTTGTCTCAAAATTATTCATATTGTGATGCATCAACTTATTGATACAAAATTCAAGAGGAATCTCTTGTGTAACCTTTCCATTATTTGGATCGGTTGTAACAAGATTCACCTTGCTGATCGGAATAAGTGAGCCATTATACGCACGAATGTAAATAATGTTGCTGTTCATATTCACTCCGTTTCAGGAAGACGATAAGAGAGATCGATACCAGCAAACAGATTTTCCTTCTTTGCCATACGGAAAAAGTTTCCCCATCCAATACTCCTCAATACTGAACCACCTTCACCATTTTCTTCAAGCGTATAAAGTGTCCAGTTAGAAGGTAAAGAACGCATACGACAAAGAACCTTATAGTGTTCCCAATAATTTTTAGTTCCAAGCTGATCGCGCACAAACTTACTTACACGATTACCCCATGAAAGAAACTGGAAGTCAAGATTACTGGAAACAAGAAGCGAATAAATACCAGTCACATCAGTAGCTGCAATATCATTCGGCTTATTCCTATCACGCCAGTTATACTTTTCACTCTTGACAATAGGATCTGTCAAGTCAAGTTTCATCTTTTGATGAAAGAAACTAATGAGTTGCTTTTCATCTTTGAAGAAAATAATCTTGTTAGATCCTTTTACATCAAGAACACGGCTTGAGGGCTTCAATGCATACTTCACAATAACTCCTTTTTGTTTGTTTATCAACGAGAAATCTTCATCTGGCGTTCTTCAACAAGAATAGGCTTCATCTGACCATAAGGAAGAATTGAATAACGCTTTCCACCAGCAGCGTGAGTACGAGGAAGAATACCAACATTATCAATAATAATCGCAGACTTCCAAGTTTCACTCTTATCAAGAGAAGAAGGAGAAACAGTATCTCCAATCTTGAACTTCGGAGCAACCTTGGCGTTCACAACATAACCCTGTGCATACTTGTTGTTCATAAACTTATTATATTGTTCTTCGGTTGGAACAAACTTATCATCAGACAAAATAGAATCAACAAGCTTTTGATGATACGGAGAACCTGTTTCACGATAAATACCAGCAACAATCTTCATATTCTCACGCATATCATCAGTGAAGGTATCTGCAAATGCCTTTTGCTTTGCAAGCTTTTCTTCATTGTGATTTTCTTCAATCTTTCGCATGGTATTATACTGACCTGCAGAAAGACGCTTCTTGAGAAGCTGATACTGACCAATACTGGTCAAAAATTCCTTTTCCCAACTATTGAGATCGGGACGAATAACGAGATTCTTGATACGATCCGTCAAACCAGGATCGGTCAATTCCTCTTCACTAACCTGCAGAACTTCACTACGAACGACGTCTTGAGTGTTGTTATATGCAAAAGAACGGCCCGACCAACGGCGATAATAAGACACAGTGATCCTCGCTGGGTTTGTGTAGGAACCCAGATTGTATCACGGGCGGGCGTTGCCGTCAATCTTTATTGTGTCGCCGCTGTATTTTATGTTTTATATAAGCGAATTCTTCTTTGACTAATTCAATAAAGACATACAAACCTGGAGCACATATTGATAATAAGAATATATATGCTCCAAGGTTATTCATGGTTTATTCTTTAAAGCCAAGTTTATTTTTTATTTTATCAATAACTCCAGTTTGCGTTGGCTCATTCGGTGATATTGGCCTAACTGGAATTGGTTGTTTTGGTTTCGTAGAGGCATCTGGTGAAATTTTTGTTTTTAAATTAGGATTTCTTTCAATTGAAGTTTTTGTTGGTAATCCAAATCCTCCCGGTTTATCTGGCAGGCGTGATGTATCAACCGGGGTTTTTACTCCTTTAATCTTTGAAGTTATAAATGTTAATTTACCAAAATCATCTTTAAGATCATCTGGCAATAAAGGAAGAATCTTATAAAGAGTTTCATCATCAATATTAGAAAATATTTGTTTAATTAATTTCTGTCTTTCTGCTTCTAATTCTTGTGGAGGTTTATCTTTAAACATTTGTACGTACCCCATTTCTTCAGGCGTTTCAATTGGTAGTGATAATGTTTGTCCAGTATCCGGATCTAAAATGCCAGATTTGGGAGAAGCTTGTAATGATGACTTACGTGATTCTCTTCCTTTAAATCCTGGGTTTGTCTTGTCTTGTTCTTCAAGAGATTTTTTTCTATTTACTTCTTCATTGATGAGTTTTTTTAATTCTTTTAAGTCCATTTTATTTCTCCACATTAACTATTTAGTCTATTTTACTGCTTTTTGAACTAAAGTTAATTCACTTTCATACATCCAAATACTTTTATTTGAACCAACTAAATTTTTACCAGACCATAAAACTAATACTTGTGGTTTTGAAGGAAAAAAATCATCACTCCTTGCTGGTATTATATCTCTTAATGTGCCTATTCTAACTCTTAGATACTCTAAATCATAAACATCGTCAAAATTAGGTTTAACATCAGTAACCAATCCATATCCGACGTCAACATTGTAATCTTCAACAAGACGAACTAAATCACCGATATCAAATTCACAAAATATCTTTCGGAGATCATCAACCATATAATTAATTAGGTCAACAATCTGTGCCTACCCAATAATTTAATCTATCAATCATTTGTTGAGGATTACTACTTAAATAATCTAAAAATCCTCCACATCTTTGAGTTAAATCAACCCAAAGTGCTTGATCGGGAATATCGTAAGTTATAAATGCGCCTATTGAATATCCATTTTCTGTGCATTGTTGAACAACTGCTTCTATTGCATCCTCAACAGTTATTTGAAAATCTTGTTGCAATAATTCGTCACTGAATATTAATACTTTTTTATTATTACTTGACCAATTAATATATCCAGCTGAATTTGTGTCATTAGCATTAAATGTTGCATCAAGTTGATATTCTTGACTACCAGCAAATTGCGTTCTATTTGCCATTCTTATTATCTGACAAGCAGTTCCTGAATCAGTAAAATCAGTTAATACACTCATTTCACTATTGGAATATGGACCGGTATAGCCTATCGCTATAACTGCAAATCTACTATTTTCTAATACTCCCTGCGAAGACCAAGAACATAGTGCATCAGCAACACTATTAATGATTACCTCCATTGAACCGGAATAATCAATAATTAAAGCAAAATCATTTTGTTCTGAATCATTCTCAACTTCATCTGTTAATCCATCACAATCATCATCGTCATCATTACCACATATTTCTGCTATTGGAGTTCTCATGTTTCTAACACTAACAACTCCGTATGCACATTCTTTATATCCTGCACGACATTCACCAACATTTATCGTGTCAGGATCTGCTGTATAAACATAACGATCTGCTGGATCAAATATAGGATCTTCATCTGTATCTTCGTCTATATAACCATCGCAGTCGTTATCTCTTCCGTCACATACTTCTCTGCCATAATCACTTGGATAATCGCATACCCAATTTCCATCAACGCATTCTTGTTGTGCATATCTGCATACACCTAATGGTATACAGGTATTTTGACTTGAATAATATGGTCTATAAAGAGCATAGCCATCGTATTCATCATCTACAAAACCATTACAATTATCATCAAGATTGTTACAATCTTCTTCTTGTGGTGCTATTTCACCAACACATATTAAATTATCGTTTTCATCTCTTTTTGTTTTGCCTGTTGAGCATATACCAAGATTTCTATCTTTGTAATCTTCACTATTTTGACCTATTTGTACAACGCTTCCATTATCATCTACATAGCAGGGATTACCTAACACTTCTCCTAATGGTTCTAATTCGCATTCGCAAGAACCAAATAGAATAAATAATGTTAAAAGAAGATTACTTTTTTTCATCTCCATCTCCTACTATAAATCTTCTAACTTCTTCTGATTGTTGTTTTAGCCATTCTTTTATGATCGTATCAGCTGCTTCGGTATATGTTAAACCAGCATCACAATAAGTGCAAAAGTTTTTCTTGCCAAGGCAAATCATACATGTAGATTTAACATATAATTTGCCGTTGTTCATGTTTAGAATCTTTCCGGTTTTGTGAGGTATTTGATTCTTATGATACCTTTTATTTGGAGAAGTTGTTTTCTGATTCTTAAAAGAGCATCAAGAATGTTCACCTTCACATCAGGATCCGGTGATTTGTATGGATCAACATCAAATTTCATAAGAACTACGTTATAGTCAAGATTTTTAACATTTTTATGTTGTTCTATGTTGATAATCGTAACACCTGTAACAGAACGAATATCAGATAATATATCTTCCTTATAGCGATCTATTGTACGATCAATTACCATAAGCAAGCTTATTTTCATCTGACTTTCATCAGCGGCTTCGTTTATTTTATGCGTATAGCTTTTAAAACTCTCTAACAATTCTCTCATATTATTAAATAGCCTTTCAACAATAAAAAAGGCGTATACCAGATACGCCTCGATGTATTATTATTCCCTAGGAAAATAAATATACACTATATATAATTATTACTCAATTGTAATTGATGAAACTTTAGATGATTTCTCTTTGAGGGTAAGAGATACAGTCAAAATTCCATTTTTACATTCTGCTTTGATCTTTTTAGTATCAACACTATCAGAAATCTTCCAATGGCGTTTAAACTTTTTTCCCTCTAAATCACACCAAAGCTTCAATATACCATCAGAAACTTCTAGTTTTAAATCTTCTTTTGAATATCCTGGAACAACTACTTCAATTTTTGAAGAGCCATCCTTTTCGGTTTTTACAAAATCATATACAAAAGAATTATCTAAAACTTTTGTCTGATATGGAAAAGTAAATACTTCATCCAGCATTCTTGATAGGTTTGTTGTGTATAACATAATTAATCTCCTTAAATTCTATCTCCCTCACCCCAAAAGTGGGGATTCTGTCGATCATCGGTAACAAGTTGAACTATTACGCGATCATCTTTATACACAACATCATATTCACCGGTTATTTTAGAGACAAGGGGTTGAAGATTACCATATTTAGGTTTTTGTGCTTTTTTTGTTTTTCTTGCTCCCTCTGGCATATAATTTAAATGAGCAAGACATCCGTCAATTAGTGCTTTACTTGTTGTTCCTTCATCAAGGAGTTTTTTGTGTTCTACTTTTAGATAGGCACAAACAACCCATTTAGTTACACCAAAGCCTTCAACATTATAAACACTACTACTATAGAGTCCGTCTTTCATTTCCTCGTCTACGGCATATTTAGATTTTTTAATTGGAATAAAAGAACACTCAATTGGATCCATTTTTTAACTCCGTTAAATATTGCTCTAAATTATCACTTCCACCAATAAGTCTTACATTATTATCATCATGTTCCAAAATAATTGGAACTGTTTTATGGCCTGTTTGTTGTTTAATCTCGTTTAAAAATTCTTCATTTTTATCTGTTACAACAACAATGAAAGGTAATTTACTTTCTTCAAGCAAAGCAACTGCCTTTTTACAGAAACGACAGTGTGTTTCTACATATACGCTATATCGTTTAGACATTTTAATCTCTTAAAACTTTCTTTTTTGAAGAAAATTCTTTTTGAATCTCGTTTGGAGTTCCAACAACAACAAATGAACCTCGTGTAGTTTCAATCCTTGAAAGCTTCATTGAAGAATCAGAAGATATTTCTTCATTAATTGAAATGATATGTTCTGGATTTATAAAAAGATCTCTGTAAAGAAAGCTTGATTGAAATACTGTTCTGCCAGTTAAATCTTTTGTTGTTGTACCTGTTTTCTGTGCTTCTGTTAGTTTAATCATTTTTACCTCTTGTAAGTTCTATAACTTCATCTTCTTCAACAAATCTTTCACCTACGTTGTCAACATAAGCTTTGATATATGATTTACTTTTTATTGTCTTTCTTTCTAAAAAAATACCACGACAAGGTTTATTCAAAAAAATGCCTGATGGGATTCCTTGATCCGAATATATTTCAGATATAACAAATACTCCTTCTCTCAGCCATATAGGATCACCCGGAAGAGATGCTATCATTTTCTTCTACTTTCTGTTCTTGTGGTTTGGTAAGAACTTCATGTAAACCACCAACAACTGATGCAACATCTGCAACACGAGAATCAATTTTACTCAATAAAACTCTAATACCATCCATATTATTAATTTGGACTTTGAGTGCATCTAAAGATTGCTCGTCACTTAATTCAATGTGTTTTAGATGATTACTAATCTGTTCTAATAATTGATGAAGATTAGCGGTATCAATTACCGCTTCTTGCAAAATGATACCTGTTAATCTTGGAACATCAATTAAATCTGATGTAACTTGTAGTTTAACTCTTTGATTCATAAAAACTCCTTGGGAAAGTCTATCATAGTTCTCTTAGAAGTCAAGAGTCAATGATTGCAAAGTTGGTTGTTATAAGCGTTGTAGCAACGCTGGCTGCATTTTGTAATGCAACCCGTGTAACCTTTGCAGGATCTATTACACCCGATTCTACGAGATTACAATAAGTTCTGGATGAAATATTGTAACCAACATCTTTCTTTTTAACTCGCTCAATAATAACATCTGCTGGTTCATCAGCGTTTTTCAACATTTGACGAAGTGGTGCTTCAACAACAGCAGATAAAATCTTAAATGCTACCTGTTGCTGTTCGTTTTCTAGTTCAAGTTCTTTGAGTTTTAGCTTGCTGAAAGCACGGATAAGAGCAACACCGCCACCATCAACAATACCTTCATCTTGTGCTGAACGTACAGCTTCAAGAGCATCTTCAATACGATGCTTTGTTTCAATCATTTCTACTTCGGTTGAACCACCAACATGAATGGTAGCAACTCCACTTGATAAACGAGTAATACGTTCTTGGATCTTTTCACATTCACTCATATCTTCTGTAATTTTAAACTCTTCTCGTAAAGCTTCAATACGTTCTGAGATAATATTAGCATCGCCTTCACCGCCAACAATTGTAGTCCAAAGCTTGTTACTTTCAATTGTTTTAGCACGGCCAAGATCTTTCAACTTTACATCTGTAAGTGTTTTACCTGTTTGTGCGGAGATAAACGTGGCACCAACAGCAACTGCCATGTCTTGTAATGTATTAAATCTATCTTTACCATATGATGGTGCTTTGATTGCAGCAACTTTCATGCTTCCACGCATAGCATTTACAATAAGTGCTGCAAGTGCTTCGCCGAAAATATCATCAGCAACCACAATTAGTGGTTGTTTAGCACGACTTGCTAATTCCAATGTAGGCATTAGCTGCTGAATGTCTTCTACTCTCTCGTCTGTAATAAGGAATAGTGGGCGTTCATGCTTCATAACGCCAAGACGTTCATTTGTAATGAATTGTCCTGCTGCAATACCACCCTTGAAACGGAAGCCTTCAACAATTTCAAGTGTAGTTTGTAGTGAGCGACCTTCTTTGATCGTCACAGCACCATCTTTACCTGTTAGATCAACAGCTTCGGCAATAAGTTTTCCGATTGTTTTATCGCCATTTGCAGATATAGTTGCAACGTTCTCAACATCTTCCAGTTTCATAACTGGCTTTGATACTGATTTTACTTTATCTACAAGTGCAGAAACGACCTTATCAATACCACGCTTTAATTCAATTGGAGAAATACCAGCAGCAAGGTACTTTTGGCTTTCAACAACAATAGCTCTTGCTAATACCGTTGATGTTGTTGTTCCATCACCGGCATTATTAGCAGTTTCTTCTGCTGCCTGTTTCATTATTTCTGCTGCAACATTTTGGATTGGATCTTCCAAATTTACAAATTTGCTTACAGATACTCCGTCTTTTGTTGCAAAAGGACGACGACCTTTTTCATGTATGATTACTGTACGACCGCGTGGACCCATTGTGGAAGCCACATTATCGGCAAGTATATCAATTCCTTCTAACAGTTTTTGATTTAGTGCATTCTCACGACAAAAAACTTTACTCATTTAAACCTCGGTTTAAACCATTATACGATCATTTTTTAGAAAGTCAAGTGATTTTTATGCGTTTTCTTTTTTCTGAAATTCAGAAACATTGTCTTGAATGGTTTTAGCATTTTCAATTGCTTCAGTTCCAGCATTACCAACATAATCTGCAGCATCTTTTGATTTTTTTGCAAATTCTTCGTCTGATTCATCTGCTGCTCTTATTGCTTCTTTTGAAGTAGCAAAATATTTAACAAGATTGGTGTTTAATTTTTGAAATGCATCAAATGTATTCTTAATATTATCAGCCAAATCTGTTGCCATTACTAATTGCTGTTTATTATATTCATTAGGATCTCCCAAATCAAGAATTGCCTTGTTTGGTATAAGAGGCCAAGAACCTTTTAATGTAATATTGAAATTTAATTCTTTTTCTGTTTTATTTCCTGAATCTTGTGTTTGTTGTGTGTTTATCGTTTCTTGATTTGCTTCTTTAAGAGGAGGCTGTTGTATTGCATTTTTCATTTGAGCAATACGATTTTCAGCATCAGAAATTAATTTATTAAATTTAGTTATTTTTTCCTCATCATTAAGAGATTTTAATTTTGGCAAGTAATCAATAGGATTTATATTATAATATGCTCCATTTTTGTCTTTTGCTAATTCTTTTATTACATCTCCAATTGCAGTATTAAACTGATTTAAAGGTTTCTCAATTCCCCTACCGCGACCTGAACTATCACTCGGAGTTAGAAATGTCTTTATTTTTTCTGGATCGGAAATAAGAGGTTTTAATATATTAACACTATTTTCTATGGTATTTATATTTTCTTTTACTTTACTAATATTTGTAGATAGAGGCTCGCCTTTATTATTAAAATAGATGCCGGATACTGTTTTTTCTGATGAAGTTCCAGACTCAATACCTTGTATTCTTTTTGCTATATCTTTTTGAAGAGGTTGCGATTGTCCACCTGCAACCAATTTGTCATATTCTTCTTTTCTTATAACTAAAATGCCACAAAAACCGTCAGCAACCAATAACAAACCATTATCATAAATCTTTTTAATGGTCCAACCTTCACTTTTTGGAAAGTGTTTAAATTCTGTTGAAATCAACAATTCTGCAAATTCAATTCTACTTTTTGTACCTTCTTTTATAGCAGAAGCAAGAATATATGTAACAGGGCGATCATTCTTTACAACTACCTCTTTTAAATTTTTTGCAGAACCTTTAACAACAAAACTTGAATCATCTCCTGTAAAGAACTTTAAACTATAGTTCCATATTTCACCTTGTGATTCTTTTGTTACATCAATAATAGATGTATCTGTAGAGCCAACTACTTTGGCTTCTGTACCAATAATGGGAGTAAAAATATACTCAAATAGTTTTCCTGGCTGTGCTGTAAAGAATGCTAATTTTTTAAGAACATTCAACATTACAAGAGAAGATATAGCAGATCTTATATCTTTTACTTCTGAAATAGCATTCTGTTTATTTCTATTTACATAGTCGTTTATTGCATTAACACGCAATCTCCAAAAACCTTTACCTGGTTGTATATTCTTTACTATCTTTCCTATTAGATTTCTATCTTCATCTCCAACTTCCATTTCTGAATTGGTAATCATGGAGAATATATCAGGAACTTGTAAAGTATATTCTTGGCCAGCCGACTGACCTTGTTCTGCTATTGTAGCGGCTGGAATTAGGTTTTTATCAGCATTTGAAATTGGGTTTCTTGGTCCCGGTGCTCCATTAGCGTGATATGATATTTGTTGACCTTGATTTGGATTTTCTTCTAAATTTTCAGTATCAACTTTTCCTTGCCAATATGGCAATCCTTCTTGAAGAACAGAGTCAATAATTTTATTGAACTCATCAGCAGAGATAGTATCTTCTCTATACTTTTCTCTTATAAGCTTTGAAATATTGACTCTGTTCTTCATTTAGATACCTCTTTTACTCAGATAATTATGTCTGCTAGACCGTATTTTACCGCTTCTTCTGCAGAAAGATAGATATTTACCTTCTTTTCAAAGAGTTTCCGGATAAATGCAACACTCATTTTTGTTTCAGCAGCAAGGCACTTGATGTACTGTTCCTGAGTATACTGGATCTCTGCAATCTCGTTCATCATTTCATGGTGAGGACCAGCAGTACCAGCACTTACCTGATGTACCATTACGCGACAATGGCGACCAATTTTACGCTTACCCTTTGTTCCACTTGCAAGTAGAAGTGTTCCTGCACTCATAACTTGACCGAGACCAAGAGTGTTGATTTCACAGTCTTTACGAACAGTTCGCATTACATCATAAATGCTAAACATGTCCTTAGCAGTACCACCCGGCGTACTGAGAATGAAATCAATAGGCTGCGATACTTCATCAAACTGAACTTCAATTGAAGCATCAGCTTCTTCATTTTCAAGAGCCTTTTTGAGTTTCTTTTTCTGCGTAGCATTTAATGGACGAGGTACACTCTTCATTCGTGTATCGTGGAGGTGCAGAAAACTATAGACAACAAGTTCTGCTTTCTCTCCATCAAGTTCGCCATATAGCCCAATTTTACGAGATGTCTTCTCCGGTTCAGTCATTTCCTTGAGAGACTTCATAAAATCATCTTCAGCGTTCTGTGTAGCAGCCTTTTTGTTAGTTGGTTTGTTAAACATATATTTCCTTTGTTTTAATCAAGCTTCAATGTCTTCATCTGAATCTAAAAAGTTGTTATAAGCAACTGTTAGATCGCTCAACAACTTACTGTGTCTATCATCTAAGTGTGGTTTATCCTCTAACCATTCAATAAATTCGGATAGAGTGCTATCAACACCATTCCATTGAGCCAAATTTCCAGCCGTAATCTTTTTCATTTTCTCCTCTTTGTTAGTTTTTAAGTTTACTATAATCTTTAATCTTAAACGCCGCTTTACTTGTTGGGTGAGTCAGATAATTCATGGTTGTAATAAACGGAATATAGTATCCCATTCCTTCAACGATTTCAAGATAATCTACAAATTCAGAACAAAGACCTTCATCTAATAGATCAAAAAAATCTTTTTCTGTCATTGTTACGCTTTCTTTACCTGACCACCACCATTTCATAATAGCATAGTTTCCTTATTCAGTCAACAACTTGTTCCAATAAAACTAAATCTATTGGTGATTCTTTTGTCATACCTGTTCCTTGCCAGAATACAGATATACAACGCTCATTCCATAAATTTTCGTGTACTTCTAATACCACTCCACAACCGAGATATTCTTTTGGTTTCCAATTTGGAGCGACTAAATCTCCTATGCAAAATTCTTGATTTCTAAACTTTTTGGATTGCATTTGTTAGTACCATTTCTAATGTCTTGTCCGTTCGTTGTGTTTTCAATCTAACAAGTGGCATACCATTTTCTTCCCACATATCTTTAATTAGATATGCATAATCTAATACGTTTCCCTCGTCATCAAGTATTTTAACTAAATCGCCTTGAAGGAATTTTGCTTTTTTATCAATCGTAAAACTCCACAGCGTAGGCTCGCCCTCTTGTTTTGCGTCCTTTGAATTCATAGTATTTTTGTATCTTTCCTGATGAGTGTAAGTGTTTTGTCACCATCTTTGCATTAGGTCCAATAATCACTCCAAACTTTGGAGATAAAGTTGCAGGAATAAATCTGCCACCATACCCAACAGAGTCTAGAGCGTGATTTAATCTTTCTATATATTCAATAAATTCATTTATTTTTGCAAGTTCTTGCATTATGTCCTTTACCATTACATACTGAACATGTACGCTGTCCTTTCTCAACAATAGCAACACTTGGAGCAAGTTTGGTTTCCACCTTTACAGGTGTTTGTGTTGCTGATTTACGATGAAAATCTTTACAAGTTGCTGCATTATGTCCCGGTAATTTACACTTGGAACAAACGCGCTTTGTGGCTGTTTCAACAACCACAGGTGTTTCAACTTTAATTACTTTTTTTGCTTTTCCTTCTCGGTCAAGCACTTTTAGATTAAAATCTTTAAATCTCTTTGTCCATTCCTCCCATACTTCTGTATCTGGGAATTTCTTTATGAAGAATAGAATTTGTCCATCGTTATTCCAACCCTCTCCTGATTCTTCCCAATCGTGGAGAGATTGTTCAACGATAGAGCGAGTTTTTCCATCAACATTATTTACTTGTATACGGTATACATGTCCTTCATCATCTGCTGTAAATTTCCATGCTGACGCGGTGATCATCCAACCTCCGATCTTTGCAATCCTACCACGGGACGGGTGCGGCGTCAATCGCAAAGGAAAAGCCGGGTTTTCACCCGGCTTACCTGATTTCTTTATTTGTTACGGAATTCTATCAACGCTTTTTCTTTGTTTCTTTAACAAGGCGAGCAGCAACTCGTTTTGTTAATTTTTCTACCATTTCATCAAGTTTTTCTTGCATTGCAGCACCTTCATCTTCTTCTGCTGCTTCGCCTTCTGGTGGAGCCATTTCAGCTTCTGGAGCTTCTGGTGCTTCTTCACCGGCACCACCTTCATCGCTTATGTCCATTTGAAGACCATATTCTTTGCCCATATCTGATAGATTTGTAAGCATTGAACGAATTAGTTCTTTCATTTTTTCTTTGTGTTCGCCAGTTTCACCTGCTGAACCCATTTCAGCGCCGCCCATTTCTGGTGCTTCTGCTGCTTCATCTTCCATTTCGTGCATTTCTTCTTCTAATGCTTCACTCATGACTTCAAATGTTGAATTATTTTTCTTTGGAGCATTTGAGTGATGTTTTGCTTCAATGCTATCTGGCTTATCAGAATGAACATGAGTTTGTTTCATTGGTTTTAATTTTGCATCGCCTGCGGCATTTTTTGCTGCATCCATTTTAGCTGGTTTGGCGACACCTTTTACTTTGTGTTTTGGTGAAGCAGGACGGCCTTCACTTTCTTTGCCTTCTTCAACTTTTTCTTCTTCTTCTTTTTCTTCTTCAAGACGATCTCTTGAATGAGCTGTTTCTTCTGTGTCTGGTGGTGCAGATTCTTTCATCTGACCTTCTTCGCCTTCTTCTTCCTCGTCTTCTTCCTCTTCGTCTTCTTCTTCTTCGCCTTCGGCTTTTTCAGCTTCTTTTAAGAATTTTGCTGTTAATGGCTGTAGGTTAGCCAATTTCATAAAGCTACGGATTGTGCTTTCTTCTAATAGTTTCTTACTCATTACGTTTCTCCCTTAAAAATAAAGAAATCTAGTTGTAAATAGTGCTATAATTCGCGAAATACACAAATTTTATTGTTTATCTATCAATCTTTCAAGAAGTTTTGATAATATAAGCTGATCTTTGCTCATTTCTTTACTTTGCTTTACCATATCTTCTAGCAATCTAGTTTGCATCTCGCTGTTTTTAGCTAATATATTTATTGCTTTAACATTTTCATGTAAAGCTTCTTCTAAAGAACGACGAACATACCAAATTTTAACGCCATCTTCATCGGCCTTATCGTGCCAATCATACATTGTATCATTCATCTGAATAAGTTCATCAACCTTGGCTTCAGTCTTTTGGATTTTATCCTTTATTTCATCAACAGTATCTTTTATTTTATAGATTTTATTATCTGTTTCTTGAAGATTTTTATCCTTCAGCCATGAAAAAACTTCTTTTATTGTTAAAAGAATTAATGGTATTACTAATCCACCAATTATAAGAGTATATTGTTGTTCCATAACGAAGCCCTCCGGATAAAAGTCCAGACATAATATATAGTTTTGTGACGACGTTATTGCAGTACTTTTAGAGCCTTATTTATCTTGGATATTGCCTTGTCTTGTATTTGTTTTATTCGTACAAAACTGACACCCATTATATCACCAATAGTTCTTAAATCCATCTCTCCATTTTCTTCTATTGCAACAAAAGTACAATTCAATGAACCTTCATGTTCAACCCAATATCTGCAATCTGTATTTGGACACTCTTCGTTTAATTCTATACATTTTTGGCTACATTTTTTCATATTATCTCCTCAAATATCGTTTGGTGAATAAGAGAAGATAATTTCTTCTATATCCGGACACTTTACAAGTACAAGATTTCTTACATAATCTGTAAATCTATCTTCACTTTCTAAGTCTAATAGCTTTTGATCTTTATAGAGTTTCCAAAAATTTACTTCTTGTAGCACATCTGTTTTATTGATTATGAGTTCTGTTACGCCATTAATTCTTGCTGCTTTTATAAGTTGATCAATATCTAGAAAATCAACTTGTCGTGGTCTTCCAGTTGTAGCTCCATACTCATTTCCAACTTCACGAATCTTATTAAAAATTTCTCCATCTGGCTGGAACTTTTTTGCTCCAACATATGTCTGATATGCTTTTGCAACACCGTAAACATTTCTTATGGCTGAAGCTGGGACTCCATTGGATACAGCACCACCGACATTGCATGTTGAAGATGTGACATATGGATAATCACCCCAATCAATATCTAAACCGAATCCTTGTGCTCCTTCGAAAAGGGCTACAACAGGTAAATCGCTTTCAAAGAATTCTTGATATATATCAGTTAGTTGATAAGGATTAGTAATAGGTAATTCTTCAAATCTAACACCTTTTCTATCATATTTATCGCGATATGCTGGTCCATTACCACGTCGTGTTGTACCTATTGTAGTATCTCCACCGTCTTCTTCAAGGTGACGGTTAGAAATAATATTTGCTCGTTTATCAACAAACAGGTTTCCTTTTATTTTAATTCCAACCTGGACCAATAATTGAACGAACACCACGTAATACGCCAGAAGGAATAATGTGTGTTACAACTTTTTTACCATCGTGATAAATCGTGTGGCCGGCATTATGACCTCCATTGAATCTGACACAATGCGTATATTCACTTGATTTCAATAGTGAATGTGTGACTTTACCTTTGCCGCTATCTCCCAGCTGCAAGTCCACAACAACGTCTGCTAATAAGTTCTTTTTCATTCTAGTTCCCATTTCTCTATCAAAAGTTGATAGGATAAATTATTTTTAGAGCAGTATTGCAAAGTGTAATCTTTTTTTGCTTCAACTTGTTCTTTGTACCTATTATACCAGTAAGAACTTTTGATCTCAACAAGTATTTTTTGGTTATCCTTAAAAACTTCAAAATCTACTCTATATTTTCTTTCTTTTCCTTCAAATTCATACAATATCGTCGGTCCATTTAAAATTCTATAATTATACAAACTGTAAGGGTTGTTATATATTTTTCAGTAATTGCTTTACCACCACCATTTAATGCAGCTTTTTGCGCTATACTTTCAACATGCATAACATTTGCAACTCCATATTTTTTTATATTATTAGCAAATGCTTTTTCTAAAACTTCTTTACTACAAGAAGGATATTCTACTCCATAATTTTTTATACAAGTTTGAACTTTTTTATTTTTCGCATACTCAGTTTTTGATATATTATCTGTTCCATATTTTTCTAATAAAGTTTCTTTTGATTTCTGTTTTATCTCTTCAAGCTGAAATGGGTTTGAAACTCCATATTTTGATTGCAATACTTGCTCTCTAAGTTTATATCCACATTTTCTACTGCATGTAGTATTATATCCATAAAATAAACCTCTAAATTTTGTTTGCTTCTTACAAAGAATGCAAGTTCCTTCATCATCAGTTTTAATAAACTTATCATAATAAGAGTGAAGAGATGTATTGTGTATGTTATTTAAATGAGTTCCTAGATAATTTTTTCCACATTCATAATTGCAAACTAAACACTTTATTTTATTCATATTAATTTCCTATATGAATAAATAGTATTCAATTTGAAAAACCACAATCACCATATTGTAAATCTACTATAACATCAGCCAATAAATGTTTTTTCATAATCCACCTTCTTCATCAAAGAGATCGTAAATATCGTCTATTTCATCTTTATCTAAGCCGAATTTACGCATCTCAATCTTACCATCTTCTAT
>RGVD01000290.1 GCA_010027395.1 Bacteroidota bacterium | reverse complement strand
AAGTAAGATTCTTAAGGCTAAAACTCTTGAAGAGAAAAGGAATCTTTATAATGAATTAGAGATTTTCACACAAAAAAATAATACAAATTTCAAAATATTAGATTCAATCTGTAATGATGATTTTAGGAAGAAAAACCTTACTCAACTAGTTGATTTTAGAAAGATTTACCTGGCTAGCAAAGATAGTTTGTTAAAACTAGTTGAATTATTTGGAGTAACAGAGAACGTTAAATCGTATTACCGTAATGTAGTAAAAACGAAATTAGATGTTTACCAAGATCAACAAATGTTATTTGCCTATAACGCAAAATATGCTATTTTAGAGAATTCAGAAGCAATAACTAAAATGTCTAGCAAAATACGAAATATTACTTTCGGGCTTTTGTTTTTACCAATTGTCATTATTGGAATTGGGATACTATATGTTTTTACAATATTGTACCGCACCTCAAGCTTCGAAGATGATATTTAGTTAAATTTCTTAAAATATCCTGGTTCGTAATCTGACATCATTTCAATAATTACCTCAAATACATCTTCAGCATTTGGTTTACTGTAATAGTCGCCATCAGTACCATATGCAGGCCTATGTGCTTGGGCAGTGATGGTAATTGGTTTGTAGTCTAACCATTGGTAAGCCCCCTGCACTTCAAGCACTTGTTGCATCATAAAGGCAGATGCACCACCTTCAACATCCTCATCCATAAAAATAACTTTATTGGTTCTTTTAATAGATTCAAGAATGTTGTGGTTGATATCAAATGGTAATAATGTTTGAACGTCAATCAATTCAACAGAAATACCTATTTCACTAAGTTGCTTTATGGCTTCTTCAGCTATTCTGGTGCAACTTCCGTATGTAATAAGTGTAATATCAGTTCCATGTATTAAAACTTCAGGTTTGCCAAGCGCTACCGAAAATTCTCCAATATTTTCAGGCATTCTTTCTTTTAACCTGTATCCATTCAAACATTCAATTACCAGCGCGGGTTCATCACTTTTTAATAAAGTATTATACATACCTGCAGCTTGCGTCATGTTTCTTGGCACACAAACGTGCATTCCTCGGAGAGAGTTTAATATCATTCCCATTGGAGAACCACTGTGCCAAATACCTTCTAACCTGTGACCTCTTGTACGAACAATCAATGGTGCTTTTTGACCACCTTTGGTGCGGTATTGAAGAGTTGCTAAATCATCACTTAAGGGCTGTAATCCATACAGCAAATAATCTAGGTATTGAATCTCGGCAATAGGTCTTAATCCTCTGAGCGCAGCGCCAATACCTTGTCCTATGATTGTTAATTCTCTTATTCCAGTATCACTTACTCTGCTCTCACCATATTTATCTTGCAAACCACTAAAACCTTGGTTTACATCACCAATTTTACCTACATCTTCTCCAAAGGCAAATACCCTAGGGTCTCTTGCTAAAGCTGCGTCAAAGCATGCAGTCATGATTTCAAATCCATTCACAACTTGTGATTCATCATTGTAAATAGGTTTGATTTCTTCAGCTTTTAAAGCCGATTGATTTGATTGGCTATGTAGGTAGGAGTTATATCTTTCAGCATTATCTCCTCTATATTTTTTCTTAAAGGATACAAGTCTGTCACGAGATAGGTTATCTTCATTATAAGTAAGTCTTAGCGCTTTATTGATGGCAGTAGCTATATCTTTTCTTATTGGTTCATTGATGTTTTTAAGTTCTTCAATAAGGCTTGTGATTTCAGATTGTTTATTACAAGTGGCTGCTAAGTCATTTAGGTGTTCGACCAATTCATTTATCTCAGCTTTTATTGGGCCTAAGTAGTTTTCCCAAGCATTCTTTTTGCTTACATTGACATGAATTTTTGCCTCGCTTTCAATAGTATCCAATTCATCAATGCTTGCTATGTCGCTTGATTCTATCCACTCTCTAAATTTTAGTAAACAATCATATTCTGTCTCCCACGCAAGTCTTTCTTTGCTCTTATATCTCTCGTGACTTCCGCTTGTGCTGTGTCCTTGAGGCTGTGTGAGCTCCATTACATGTATCAGGCACGGCACGTGTTCTTCACGCGCAATTTTTGCAGCTTTTTCATAAACCCTACATAAGTCGGCATAGTCCCAACCTTTTACCCTAAATATTTCATAACCTTTGCCATTTTCATTTCTCTGAAATCCTTTTAAAATCTCACTGATATTTTCTTTTGTTGTTTGATATTTGGCCGGAACCGATATACCAAACATATCATCCCATACGCTCACAATCATTGGTACTTGCAAAACCCCACCCGCATTGATGGCTTCAAAAAAATGACCTTCGCTACTACTGGCATTCCCAATGGTTCCCCAAGCAACTTCATTACCAGCGTTACTAAATTTATTTTCGCCTATAAGCTGAGCATTTTCTCTATAATATTTTGAGGCTTGCGCCAATCCAACTAAACGAATCATTTGACCCGCAGTTGGTGAAATATCGCTTGACGAATTTTTTGAATTTTTGAGCTCTTTCCACTCACCGTTCTCATCCAAACTTCTTGTACCATAATGGCCATTCATCATTCTGCCTGCGCTCGCTGGCTCTGCATTAACATCTGTATGAGCATACAATTGAGCAAAAAATTCTTGAACGGTCAATAAACCCGATGCCATCATGAAAGTTTGATCGCGGTAATAACCACTTCTAAAATCTCCATTTTTGAAAGCCTTGGCCATAGCTAGCTGAGGTAATTCTTTACCATCACCAAAAATACCAAATTTGGCTTTTCCAGTTAGTACTTCTTTCCTTCCAACTAGACTAGCTT
>RGVD01000289.1 GCA_010027395.1 Bacteroidota bacterium | reverse complement strand
GTTAGAAAATTTTCTAACCTTTTTTATTTATCAATTCTACTAAATTTATTTCTTACAAAGTTTCATAAGGTTTTCAAAGTCACCATTGAATACGTTGAAATCAACACCTCCTCTGATACCATTTACTCTCCCACTCTCATTGTGTTGCCAAAAATGCCAAGCACTGTGTTTTTGGTTTAAATCAGAAGTAGCATAGTGGGCTAACCACAATGGATACTTTTCAAATTCCTTTCCTTTTAAATAATGTTTGTAAAAGCTATAATTGGTATACAAAATAGGAACCATTCCATACCTTCTTTCAGCTAAATCTAACCAACGTTTAACCTTTTGCCTTAAGACCTTAGGAGACGCACTGCCTTTCATTTCAATATCCAAAACTGGTGGTAAATCTTCTTTATCAATAACCACATTGTTGCTAAAGAATTTGAATTGCTCTTCGGCTGTTAGATGCGGGCGAAAGAAATGATAAGCACCTCTTAAAATATTATTTTTCTTGGCTTCTCTCCAGTTGTATTGGAAATAGTCGTCTTTTACTGTTCGACCTTCGGTTGCCTTTATAAAAGCAAATGAAATGGAAATATTATCATTTTTGGTAGCACTCACTGCATTCCAATCAATTTCTCTCTGGTGGCGGCTCACATCAATCCCATGCACTTCATAATTATCAGGCAAGGATATACCCCATCCAGGGTAAGTAGGAGAAAAAGTCTTATGAATTTTACTTGCCACATTGCGGCAAACAGCTTTAAATGTTGGGTATGAAACAAGCACAAAGCATAAAACGAATACTGCCAACACCGACAAACTGCCAAATAATACGCGTTTTACTTTCATTTGAAATATATTTTTAACAAATTTATACATTCAAGATCTTTTATTGTGCCTACAATTAGTTGGAGTTAAACCATTTATTGTGCATAGTCTAAAGAAATGAACAAACAAATAACGTCCGCAATTTCGAAATCGTTTACTAGAAATAAAAATAAATTATTTGAATTTGAAATACATTTTTTTCATACATTTGCAGCCCATTAATCAAAAATGGCGGGGTAGCTCAGTTGGTTAGAGCGTAGGATTCATAACCCTAAGGTGGGCAGTTCGATCCTGCTCCCCGCTACCATGTAAGACAACTCCAAGTTATTTGAGAGTTGTCTTTTTTTTGTCCCTTTGAAACCCTTGTCCATATTGACAGCTTGACGAATTAATTCATTTATTTTTGTAGTTCGACATTTTTTTCCGTCAAAACTGAATTTTTCTGGGAAAATCGAACTTAGTAATTTTGATTTTGACTTCAAGTCAGCGTTTTGGTATATGTCGGCTAGGTTCGATACTTTTTGGAGTGAACTTTCTAATCTCTTATGTATTGTATTTTCTAGTTCTTTTTTGTCTGTAAGCACCTGCTCTAATTCCAATTTTTTTGTCTCATACTTTCTCCGCAAGTTTGAATAGTCCTCATGTGATATTTTATTATCAACAAACATGTCTTGCAAATTATCTAGCCTCGTTTTTTCAACTTGGATTTGAGCCTTAATTTCTTTAATTCTTTTTTCTTCACTTTGGGGGTCTTTTGCAACACCTAAGTAATCACTAACCATTGAATGATATAATCTCTTATAGTCTTTTGATATGGATAAATCTTTCAGCAAATTTTCTACTAACTCATTTACTTTTTCTGCTTGATAACGTTGCTTTTTGCAATGGTTGCAATGATAGTAGAAGTGCTTTTTACCTGTTTGACTTCTTGATGCACTGCCTGTGATATGGTTCCTGCAATTGTCGCAAATTAACACACCCCTTAAAGGGAGTTCAGCTTTTTTAACCAATGTACTTTGTCTATTGGTTGCAAGTCTTCTTCCTGCTAATACATCTTGCACTTTATTAAACAGGATCTCTGAAATAATTGGTTCATGTATGCCCTTAGTGTAATATTCTTTTTCATTCTCTCCAGCTGGCACACGAATCATACCATAGTAAATTGGATTTTTAAACATCACATAAATTTGTGATTTTGATACTTTAACTCCGTTGATGGCTAATTCTTTTCTTATCTCTTCCATTGGAGTTCCACTTGCCACTAATTCAAATGCATTTGCAACATGCATTGCTTGTTCATTAGGAACAATGATGGGTTTGTTTCTTTCATCTCTTTTATTAGAGTATCCCCTTGGTGCTGTGCAAGTAATTCGCCCCGCTTTCCTTGCACCTCTGATACCCCCAATGGTTTTTATCGAGCGTCTATCATTATCTATTTCAGGAATAGCCAAATAAACTGCTAGCATTAATTTGTTTTCAGGGATGGATAAATCTATGGGTTGCTCTATGGCTTGTGCTTGTACACCATATTTTTTTAGTTCATCTATCATGCGATAGGCTTCCATAGCATTTCTGGAAAACCTATCCCATGAGGTAAATAATAAAAGGTCTATACTTCCTTTGTTCTTTTTTAGATGTTTTAAAAAGGAAATAAACTCGGGTCTTTCAAATGTTTTTGCTGAATGGTCTTCTTTAAAAACTTTTGATACGATTAAGTTATTGCTTTCGCAATACTTTCTTAAACTGTCCAATTGAACATCTAGCGAATATCCTTTCGCTTGTTCATCACTCGATACTCGAGCCATCAATGCTGCTTTCATCATCATCTTGTAAATACTTTTTTAAGTTTGCTCCTTGAACTTCTATCAATAATGCTAGAAATTCTGTAATAATTTTTGTTTCTTCTAATGTGTACTTGTTTCCGTTTTGTTCTAATACTTTTTTGTTTTTTTCTAAATTAAACATGACAGCTTGCTTGCTGT
>RGVD01000288.1 GCA_010027395.1 Bacteroidota bacterium | reverse complement strand
ATGTTCAAAGAAAGGAACCGCTTCTTCAATACTCATGTTCAACACATCATTGATGCTTTTGCCTTTGTAGCGAACTTCAAGCGTTTCTCTGTTGTATCTTCTGCCATCACAGGTTTCACACTTAACATATACATCAGGTAAAAAATTCATTTCTATGCTTCGCATACCTGCACCTTGACAAGTTTCGCATCTTCCTCCTTTTACATTAAATGAAAATCTTCCTGGCTTATAACCTCTAATTTTTGATTCAGGCAAACTGGCAAAAAGGTTTCTGATATCACCAAATACCTCAACATAAGTAGCAGGGTTGCTCCTAGGTGTACGGCCTATGGGGCTTTGGTCAATCTCAATTACTTTATCAATATGTTCAATACCTTTAAACTCTTTATAGGCCAAAGGCTTTTGATGTGAGCCATAAAAATGTTGACGTAAAATGGGGTAAAGCGTTTCGTTGATAAGCGTTGATTTTCCGCTGCCACTCACACCCGTTACACAAATGAATTTACCCAAAGGAAACTCCACTATGATGTTTTTTAAATTATTTCCAGTAGCGCCTTTTAATACCAATTTTTTGCCATTGCCTTTTCTTCTAATTTTAGGCACTTCAATTTCTTTTTTACCATTCAGGTATTGGGCAGTGATGGAATTTGATTTCATCAATTCTTCCAAAGTGCCTTGTGCAGCTATATGTCCACCATGCACCCCTGCCCCATAGCCAATATCAAGTATAAAATCACTTTCGGTAATCATGTCCTTGTCATGCTCCACCACTATCACACTGTTGCCCACATCACGCAGTTCTTTCAATGAGTCAATCAATCTGTTATTATCACGTTGATGAAGACCAATGCTTGGTTCATCAAGGATATACAATACACCCACCAATTGCGAGCCTATTTGCGTAGCCAAACGAATACGTTGCGCTTCGCCACCACTCAGGGTTCTAGCAGGTGAATTAAGCGTTAAATAATCAATACCAACACCCACCAAAAATTTGATACGTGTGCGGATTTCTTTTAGTATTTCAGTAGCAATCAGCAATTGCTTTTTATCCAATAAGCTTTCTACATCTTCAAACCAAGTTCCCAAAGCGGCAATCTCCATTTGCGCCAAATCAGCAATGTTTTTATTGCCAATTCTATAATGCAAACTTTCTTTCTTCAATCTTCCACCATTACACTCAGGACAGGTATCTATGCTCATAAACTCTTCGGCCCAACGGGCTACAGAATCAGCACTTTTCTCATGGTAATGCCTTGAAATAAATGGAATCAAACCTTCCCACTTGCTATTAAAATTTTGGGTATAACCACTTGCATATTCATAAGGAATGGTAAGTGGTTCATCGCTGCCATGCAATATCACATCCAATGCCTCGCGACTTAATTTTTCGATAGGGTCGGCAAAACTGAATTTATACTTCTTGGCAATCTCCCTCAATTGCAGAAAAGTCCAGTTTTCGCGGGCCTCGCCAAGCGGAGCTATGGCACCTTTGTTGATGCTTAGTTTCTTATCAGGTATGATATTGAATTCTTCAATGCTGTTTATGACACCCAAACCATCGCATTTAGGACAAGCACCATAAGGCGAGTTGAACGAAAAAGTATTAGGTTGGGCTTCGTCATAACTGATACCACTTTTGGGATCCATCAAAAACTTACTGAAGTGGTATGCTTTGTTTAGGTCATTATCCAACAATACCAGGGTGCCTTTGCCCATTTTAAGTGCACTTTTCACACTCTCGCCTATGCGGAAACGAGCGTCCTTCTTAGGTTCTATCCTATCTATCAGTACTTCAATATCGTGAATCTTGTAGCGATCGGCTTGCATCTTGGGGGTAATATCTACCACTTCAGCATCTAGCCTCACTTTGGTATAACCTTGTTTGCGTATTTGCTCAAAAAGCTCGCGGTAATGCCCTTTGCGGCCTTTTACCAATGGAGCTAGGATACTGATTTTTTTATTCTCAAATTGGGTGATGATGCTCGATACAATTTGCTCTTCCGTCATCTTCACCATCTTTTCGCCACTTTCGTAGCTATAGGCATCAGCAGCACGGGCAAAAAGCAAACGTAAAAAATCGTATATCTCAGTAATGGTGCCCACTGTAGAGCGTGGATTTTTGTTTACCGTTTTTTGTTCAATAGAAATAACAGGTGAAAGCCCATTTATCTTGTCAACATCTGGGCGCTCCATATTGCCAATAAATTGGCGGGCATAGGCACTAAAACTTTCCATGTACCTGCGCTGCCCTTCGGCAAAAATGGTATCAAAAGCCAAAGAAGATTTGCCACTTCCACTCAGACCTGTGATGCATACCAACTTGTTGCGAGGGATATTGACATCAATGTTTTTTAGGTTGTGCTCACGCGCACCCAATATCTCAATATACTCATCTTCAAGGGCAGTTTTGGCTATTTTATCGTCTTTTATTTTTGATTCGCTCATTGGTACAATCAACCCTAAAAACAGGGCTTTGTTTTATTTTTACAATAATGCAAAAATTAATCGGTCTTTGGATGAGTTTGGATGAATATTAATGGAGAATTAGGGGATTGCTCTCAACAAAAAACGTAGTTTGTTTAATAGAGTATCAAAACCCAACAAATTAGATGGTAAAATAGTTAGATTTGTGTCATGAGAAAATCAATACTTGCAGGAATCATAATTTTATTATCGATGACAACATACGCTCAAATTGATAGTAGTAAATATACTTTGTCAAGTTCGAAACAGATAGTGGACGAAAATCACCCCATTGTAACCAACCTACTACTATCACATCAGAACAAATCACAATACATAAGTATTG
>RGVD01000287.1 GCA_010027395.1 Bacteroidota bacterium | reverse complement strand
TAAACCTGTAGGACCTTGTGCAGATGCTACATTTGCACCTAATCTTTGATCTCTTACAAGGAATGTAAATGCTTGTGCTTGTGAAGCTTCTGGACCAGTAGGACCAAAGAATTCACTTGGATATGCTGTATTGTTATACCAAACAAAAACTGAAGCTGCTAATCCCATTACAGATAGTGCTGCTAAACTGTAAGATAAATAAGCTTCTCCTGACCAAACGAATGCTCTTCTTGCCCAAGCAAATGGTTTAGTTAAAATATGCCAAATACCACCAGCTAAACAAAGTACACCAACCCAAATATGACCACCAACTAAATCTTCTTCGTTATTGATTGAAATAATCCAACCGTCACCACCGAATGGTGATTTAAACACGTAACCAAAAATAACTAATGGGTTTAATGTTGGATTCTTAATTAAACGTACATCGCCACCACCTGGTGCCCATGTATCATAAATTCCACCAACATACATAGCTTTGATAACTAATAAGAATGCACCAATTCCAAGTAAACATAAATGAATACCTAAGATTGTTGTCATTTTATTTTTATCACGCCAGTCATATCCGAATAAAGGAGCATTTGTTTCTAATGTATCAGGACCGAATAAAGAATGATAAATTCCACCAAATCCTAAAACAGCTGACGAAACTAAATGTAATACACCAACTACGAAATATGGATAAATATCAACGATTTCTCCACCAGGACCTACACCCCAACCTAAAGTTGCTAAGTGAGGAAGAAGAATAAAACCTTGATCATATAATGGTTTTTCAGGAATAAAATGAGATACTTCGAAAAGTGTCATTGCACCACACCAAAATACCATTAAACCTGCATGAGCTACATGAGCTCCAAGAAGTTTTCCTGATAAGTTAATTAAACGTGCGTTACCAGCCCACCAAGCAAACCCAGTTGATTCAACTGAGTTATTTGTAGTAATTTCTAAATCATCAAAGCGCGTTTCCACGTGGTAATACCTCTTCTGGGAATATATAGTTTTCATGTGGTTGATCTTGTGCTGCCATCCACATTCTGATACCTTCATTTAAAAGGATGTTTTTTGTATAGAAAGTTTCGAATTCTGGATCTTCTGCTGCACGTAATTCTTGAGAAACGAAATCATAAGCACGTAAGTTTAAAGCTAAACCAACCATACCTACTGCACTTGCCCAAAGACCTGTTACTGGTACGAATAACATGAAGAAATGTAACCAACGTTTGTTTGAAAATGCTACACCAAAAATTTGTGACCAGAAACGGTTCGCTGTTACCATTGAATATGTTTCTTCAGATTGTGTTGGTGTAAATGCACGGAATGTATTTGCTGAATCACCATCTTCAAATAATGTGTTTTCTACTGTTGCTCCATGGATAGCACATAATAACGCACCACCTAGAATTCCAGCTACTCCCATCATGTGGAATGGATTTAATGTCCAGTTATGGAATCCTTGTAGGAATAAAAGGAAACGGAAAATTGATGCTACACCAAAACTAGGACCAAAGAACCAGCTTGCTTGACCTAACGGGTATAATAAGAAAACAGATACGAAAATAGCAATTGGTCCTGTGAATGCAAGAGCGTTATATGGACGAATACCTACTAATCTTGCTAATTCGAATTGACGTAAACCAAATCCAATTAAACCAAATGCACCATGTAAAGCAACAAATGTCCAAAGACCACCAATTTTAATCCATAAAGTAAAGTCACCTTTAGCTTCAGGACCCCATAAAAGTAGTAAGGAATGTCCCATACTATTTGCTGGAGAAGATACAGATGCTGTTAAGAAGTTACAACCTTCTAAAAACGAGCTAGCTAATCCATGTGTATACCAAGAAGTAACGAATGTAATTCCAGTTAACCAACCCCCTAATGCTAAATAAGCACATGGGAATAAAAGTAGTCCAGACCATCCAATGAATACGAAACGATCGCGTTTTAACCAATCGTCAATAAGACTGAAGATACCTTCTTGCTTATTTTTAACTTGTCCAATTGTAATTGTCATATTTTTTCAAAATGAAATAATTATTTCTAATTTGTATTATTAAAAATTTGAATAAAAGAAGTAGAGTTGAAATTTATTTTTTTTAGAATGGATTGAATTGTTGACACTATTTTTGTTGTTTGAAAATGAAGTTTTCATTTTCTGGTAATACTACTTTTAATATTCCTCTTTCTGTCTATGGTTTTTTAATTTTTATTCAAAATTTAAATTTATTATCTTTGGTTTAAAAAAAAACTAAGATAACAATTGAAATCGTTTTTAACTATATAATAATACAATTACTAATTGTATTATTATATAAATAGTATTTTGTTGATTATTGTTTAATTTTTTAATTGAAATTTTTAATTTATTTTTAGGAACTTGACATCTTAAATCTCTTGTGAATATAATAGGAAATGTTTGTAAAAAAATTCAGATTCTACGTTTTGAAAATGTTCTTTTTAAAAAAAAGAATCAAACAAATATACAGGATAAAAAAAAGTAAAAATTACTTTTTATTTAAGAGTTTGATCCTAGCTCAGGATGAACGCTAGCGGTATGCTTAACACATGCAAGTCGTACGGAGAAGCAATTCTTAGTGGCGAACGGGTGAGTAACACGTGGGAATTTGCCTTTAGGAAGAGGATAACATTTAGAAATATTTGCTAAAACTCTATATTGCCGTAAGGTGAAAAAAGAAATTTGCCTAAAGAGAAGCCCGCGGCTGATTAGCTAGTTGGTAGGGTAATGGCCTACCAAGGCGACGATCAGTAGCTGGTCTGAGAGGACGATCAGCCACACTGGAACTGAGACACGGT
>RGVD01000286.1 GCA_010027395.1 Bacteroidota bacterium | reverse complement strand
ATTGAGAAATAATATTTGATAACAAGTAATCACAAAAAAATCCTATTGCATTCAATAGGATTTTTTGTTTTGTTAGGTTAATGCTTTTATTCAACGATGACCTTGTGAATCAAAGTACCAAAATCAGATTTAAGTTTAAGTAAATATACTCCCGTGGTATAATTGCTTAAATCTATTGAACTGCTCTTTATGTCTTTATTTACTATTTGGGTTGCAACTAATTTACCCATAATATCATAAGCTTCAATTTGATTGATTTGAACATTGGTTAAGAAATCAATATTGAAAATCCCTTTTGAAGGATTTGGATATATAATTACATCATTTGAATTTAGGATTTCTTGGGTACTTGTTTTCCATAGACTTCTAGGTATATCAAAAGCTTGAATACCATCACTTCTGCTGTTGGATGATTTTTGATCAGCCGAAGCACCTAAACCTCTTCTTGCAAAAGCTTTCCATAACAATTCATAGTTTGCTTTATTGTTTAATATACTGTCTGCTGCTATGATGGCATTACGAGCATCTACAAAACCCGGTGAGCAAGGTTGTAATTTCAATCCCATCATCACCAATTGTAAAGCCTTATTATTTCCACCTTTGCCATTGTATATGTCCTTATCAAAACCATAAGCATCTATCATATCCAAGTATATATCGTATAGCATTGAACAAAATACAAATCCGATACCATGAGGAATAGCTTGTGTTTTGATTCCATTGTAAGTAACAGGATTTACTTTCATATCCCTGCTGTATTTAAAAGTTCTTATGCCCAGTGCAGAAGTATCTTGGTTATTTACAAAGGTTCCAATTCCACGGTTACTTGTTGCATCAGTGGTTCCTAATCTATCAGTAGTTACCAATGCAAAGAAATCGCTCCAACCCTCTCCTGCTTGCTCTTGGTTTGTCAAGCAATTTGAATTTGATGGACCTCCTGTCAATCTGTTTGAAATACCATGACCATATTCATGTGCCATTACACCATTATCAAACTCTCCTTGGTATACCCTACCATCCAATTGTTCGTTTCTAATAGTAGCCACTATTTCCTCTCCATTTTTAAGATGAGCTAATAAAGTGTCGCCATTAGATTGGGTAATAATAATTGAAGGAATTGTAATGGTTGCATCTTTACCTGTCATTGCTGTTGGGTTAGCAGTGGTATTATTTACTACAATAGCAGCAATAGCACCTGCATTTTGGGCATTTTTAACTTTTACTACATTTGAACAAGCAGTACTGTTATAAATTACAACAATTTTACCAGCCACACTATCAGGGTTAATCAAAGCTGAACATCCATAATTATAATTAGCAGTGCTATCGTTCGCTTCAATTAACTTACCTATAATACCACCTGAATATACCTTTGACCCAAAAGATGAAATAGCCCCACCAAAAGCTCTAGCCAAATTACTAGGAGATTTTACTGTCATTAAATTGGTGTTTGTGCTTGTAGGCCACAGATACATTTGCATTCTTCCATTTTGTCCATCATTTGGGGTAGCGAAATTGGCATTTCCTGTTCCGCTGCCATCTTGGGCATCAGCAAATACAAAATCATTTCCTAATCCATCTTTATTGTAGTTGTTATTTTGAAAGTTACCTGCTGTTTCATCAAAACCATAATTGTACATAATATCATGCATGACATTGTTCCAATAAAATAGGTTAACGATACCCGCTTTCAAATTTTCAAATGGTCTTGAGTTAATATCATAAGGAAAGTCAAAAACCAAGCTATCGCCACCATTTGGTGAAGAACCAGTCATGGTGTTTCTTCCAGTGGTATCATCTTTTGCCCACACATTATTTCCCTTCGTAATTGTAAAATCAGCACCGTCCACCCCATCCGTATCATGCCATCCATAGGGAGAAGCCGACAAATTCACAACTGATTCATCAATAATTTGACGAGAACCAAATTTTGGACTTTCTAATGGTTGAGGTAAAATGTTATATGTTGCTTTAGCTGCTGTTTTGTTTAATGTGGAACCTTGCACTGTTTCCTCAAAATTAAAAATA
This sequence comes from Bacteroidota bacterium, assembly GCA_010027395.1. Lineage (GTDB taxonomy): Bacteria > Bacteroidota > Bacteroidia > UKL13-3 > UKL13-3 > RGVD01. The sequence goes on along the minus strand of RGVD01000286.1, from coordinate 793 downwards.
GGAGCAGCCATTTCATTTGAGTGATATATCTGTTTTACATCACACTTAGTAACCCAGTTGTTCTTATCAATTACAATTCCTGTATTGGCATCAACACGTTTATTCCACCAATCATTATTTTCATCATCCATTATCTCTACATTCCAAACAGGAACCAACTTATTGTTTGTAAAAAAATAATACAGCTTAGTTTTAATAGGCTGACTTGATGCCGTAGGGTCATTTAAAACAAATTCATTCGGAGCTGTTTTAGATAATTGAAGGCTTTGATTTAAATTAATACCTAAACTACTTGCCACCAATTGCGCGGCTTTATTGGCATCAACAGAAATATTGGATTTACTAACTTTGTTTTGAGCATCTTTTATAAAGGCATTATTAAAATGAAACAGATTTCCATTTTTATCAAAATGAAGGCTAGTGCTTGAATTATAAATTTCAATATTCTCAATTGTTTGTCTAAGATACACATGTGTAATACCCGTTTTGGATTCAGTATATTGAGAATTTATTGAAAAATTGGAGATATCAATCATTTTCAAATCACCCGCGCTAACATGTTCCTGGATGGCTTTTATCATCTTGGCTTTATCTATTTGTGCATCAGATAAAATTGAAAATAACAGGAAATTTGCTAGTAGTAATATTTTTTTCATTATGAATTAATTAAGAAATCAAATATATTTTTGTTTTCCTATTTACAAAAATATTAACCCAATATTTCTTAAATATGGCAATTGAATGACAATTCTTAAAATTATTTTTTATACAAACAATTGACTTATTGGCATTA
>RGVD01000285.1 GCA_010027395.1 Bacteroidota bacterium | reverse complement strand
AAATATTACGGATGAACTAATACAAAGGTATATAGAGGAACAGGAAGGCGAACCGATGGAGTTAGGTCAATTTCAAATTGACTCCACGTTATAGCCCCTCAGCTTAGAGCTGAGGGTGGTTCAGTCTAATATAAATAGAGGTATAGCGTGTTATGGAAAAAACAATGGAAAATATGATTTTAATTTTATCCAAAGCAACTCATAAAGAAAATGTGCACTCTATAGATGTGAATGCAGATATGTGGTCTCAAGGTATAGGTTCCTTGGATAGAATGTCTTTCTTTTTTTCGTTAGAAAAAGCATTCAATATTAAAATTAGTAATGATGAACAAAATCAACTACATAATTTAAATGATGTACTCAATTTTGTGAAATCAAAGTCATAAAAATATTGTTACGAAGAGATAGTTAGGAATTATTTATAATAGTTTTCAGGAGAGATATATGCTAGGCAAAGAACAGGAAGATTTAAAAAAACAGGTTATAGAATTTGCAAAGCAGAATTTAGATTATGATATCGTAAAGAATGATTATGAGTCGGTATTTAATAAGGATGCGTGGATGAAATGTACCCAGTATGGAGTTCAGGGGTGGCTTGTTCCTAAGAGTTATGGTGGCAAAGACTTAGGTGTATTAAATACGGTTTGTGGTATGCAAGGACTTGGATACGCTTGTCTAGATGATGGTTTATTATTCGGGATAAGTGCTCACATGTTCGCTTGTACGATGCCGATATTGCATTTTGGTACCAAGAAACAAAAAGAGCAGTATATACCTTCAATGTGTTCAGGAGAAATAATAGCTTCACATTCTGCAACTGAACCAAAAGCTGGTTCAGATATATATAGTCTAGTGACTACTGCCGAGAAAAGAGGTGGTAAATACGTTCTTAATGGCGAGAAGCATTATGTATCAAATGGAGCAGTAGCAGATATTTTTATTATATTTGCTACTACTAATCCAAGCTTAAAGGAAAAAGGAATTAGTGCGTTTATTATACACAAAGATACTCCCGGTTTGATAACAAGTAAATTGATTGAAACTATGGGAAATAGAACTGCTGGGATTGTTAGATTAAGACTTGAAAATTGTGAGATTGATGAATTCCAGTTACTTGGAAGTGAAGGAATGGGTTCTTTAATTTTTACAAGTAGCATGGAATGGGAGAGAGGTTTTATTCTTAGTAGATCAATTGGTGCTATGGAAAGATTGTTAGAAAAGTCCTTAAAATATGCAAAAACACATAAACAATTTGGACAGCCTATAGGTAAATTCCAGTACATATCAGGTAAATTAGTCGAGATGAAGATGGATTTAGAGAATGCTAAAAACCTGATTTATAATTTAGCCAAGAAAAAAGATGACAATAAGAAAGTAGTAATGGATGCTGCTTTAGTTAATTTATATGTTAGTGAGGCTTGGGTAAGGTGTAGTCTAAATGCTATAGAGATATATGGTGGGAATGGGTACATTACTGAAAATGAGATAGAAAGGGAAGTAAGAAATGCTATAGGCAGTAAGTTTTATTCAGGTACTACTGAAATGCAAAAAATTGTAATAGCAAAATTTATGGGTTTATAGAAAGTGTTGTTACATAATATATTATTGCATTCAGTAGATAAAAATAGAGAACAATTAGCTGCAAGTTGTTTGGATAGCACTATTACCTACGGTGAATTAGATGACCTAACTAGTAGATTGTGTAATTGCTTCATTAATAATGGAATAAAGCTAGGTGATAGAGTGTGTATTTATCTGGATAAATCTATTAATTCACTGATAAGTATTTTTGCGATATTAAAAGCGGGAGCTGTATATGTTCCTCTCGATGCTAGTGCTCCTGTTAATAGAATTACAACAATAATCAATGATAGTAATCCCGTAGCTATCTTAAGTACTAGTTCTAAGGTTATAACAATAGTTGATAAATTACCAAAGAATTGTATGTTGGTGATTTTTGATGAAGTAAGTAGTTTAAAATATCAAAATGGAGTAATTTTTCAATGGAAAGATATATTAGAATACGATAGATCCTACGATATCCCTAAAGTAATAGAAACTGACCCTGCATACATACTATATACGTCTGGTTCTACTGGTGTTCCGAAAGGAGTTGTTGTAAGTCATCGAGCTTCATATGTTTTTGTGGAGTGGGCATACAATGAATTTAAACTCCTTCCTGGTGAGATTGTGTCAAATCATGCTCCTTTACATTTTGATTTATCAATTTTTGATATTTTTACCACCATTATGAGTGGTGGAACTATTGTATTAATTCCTCCAGAGGTTTCATTATTTCCATATAACCTAGCTTCTTTGATTGTTAAATCAAAGATAAATGTTTGGTATTCGGTGCCATCAATATTAGTGAAGATGGTTTTATATGGCAAATTAGAGCAGTTAGATTTTTCTAATTTAAGATTGGTATTATTTGCTGGTGAAGTATTTCCCACTAAATATTTAAAAAAATTAACTAAAATAATACCTCATGCATTGTTTTATAATTTGTATGGGCCAACTGAAACTAATGTATGTACTTATTATAAAGTAGATAAGGATAACATACGGGATCGGTTGCCTATAGGCAAGTCCTGCCCATATAATAGGTTAGTGTTATTAAACAATAATAGGATAATAAATATAGAAAATGACCAGACCAACTTTAAGACTGATGTTATTGAAGGTGAATTATGTGTACAAGGTCCAAATGTTATGTCTATGTACTGGGGAAATGAAAATAATAACAAGTTAGAAAAAGGCTTATATTACACTGGGGATTGGGTTAAAAGAGGTGTCGATGGTGATCTAATCTACTTAAGTAGATT
>RGVD01000284.1 GCA_010027395.1 Bacteroidota bacterium | reverse complement strand
AGCGGATGGAATGCTGAAATAGGACTAAAACAAGGCTTTAAGATAAAAGGCTTTAAAGGATTTGTAGATGCGGCCTATTTTTTCACCCAATACCAAAACATGATGGAGTTTAATTTTGGCTTATTTAAACTTGATAAAGACAACAATGGCGTACCTGCTTTCAAAAGCTTAAACGTAGGTGAAACAAGAATAACAGGTGCTGAAATTTCAATTTCTGGTGAAGGTAAAATTGGCGAAGTGCTTATTCAAAGTATTTTAGGATACACCTACACCAACCCTATTTCATTGCAACCCGATTTGGTTTATGCAAATGACCTTGGCTCAAATTATCCTCGTAGCTATAAAAATTCAAGCTCTGACACATCAAATAATTTATTAAAATACCGCTTTCAACACCTTGCCAAATTAGATGTGCAAGCTTCTTACAAGAAATGGAGCGTAGGACTTAGCTCACGATACAATAGCTTTATGAGCAATATTGACTTAGTATTTACTGCATTTAATTTCTCCGACATGAACGATGCAAGACGCATGGGTAAAGAAGGCGATTTGATTTTTGATGCACGTGGTTCATACAAAATAAACCAAAAGCTAAGGGCCAACTTAATGGTGAGCAACCTCCTAAACCGAGAAGTGATGACCCGCCCCTCAGACCTTCGCCCACCGCGTTTGTTTGTATTGCAATTGCAGATAAAACTATAGTTTATGAAGGGAAACTAGAATCCAATTCCAAAGGAAAGTCGTTTCATGCAATAATGATTGAATATTGCATTACAAACTCAAACATTTATACATTTTAATACATACTATTTAATGTTATAAAACAATTCAATATTTCCATTGATGAAGAAACCATTGTTAGAACCTATGTAACCAATGGCTGGCAGCGTATTTATTGGAATACCATCTTGCTTATATGAATCTATTAGCCCAGAGTTAATATAGGTAATTAAATAAAATTTATTGTTCAATTTAAGGAATTTACCTAATTGCAAATCCATTGATTTTGTATAAAAATTAAGTGGTACAGAATATGATCTTACATATCCAAATGCATCACTAATATTAACCTCATGATTAATATTATACGTAGAAAGTGCAAAACCAAAACCAATAAAATTATAGGTGAATTTTCGAGACTTCATGTTTGAATTCATGATCATTTTAATTGCCACTTTTAGTTGCCCTCCTTTAATTTGAAAATTGGTCTCACCTCCAAGTATATCCTTATAACTATTCCCCCTCTCATTATAATATGACAACGTTGTATTTGAAATTAGAAAGTCAGACAATTTATATGAATAGCATCCTGAAAAAGCTACAGCATTTTTTATAAATATTGTCTCAGCTAGGGGCAATACTGAGAGACCTACTGATTGTTTATTAATTAATGAAATATTTTCACTTTTTTGAGAATTGGAATCCTCAAGAAAGATCAGTTGAAATACAAGAAGTATATATAGTCTTTTAATCTTCGTCATAACCGACACAGTTGTTAACTCTAAAAATATGGTTTGTAGAATAACATTTCTTTATTTCCACCGCTGCTATATATCTTTCATCTTTGCAACCATCTTTGGGCATATATTTTGGAATTATTTTGTATTCCAAAGATAGTGTATCAACTTCAATATTGTTATTCAATACTGAGAATACCATTTTCTCGGTATTTACAAGTAAGGGAAATCCTGGAGCAGATGAATGTGATGAAATTTTAACAGTTGGATCATAATATACTTTAGGTTCTAGTAGGACGAATGAAAAACCTGTCCCGTACTTTTGAGGTGTTTCTATTCCATTTATTTCTATTGTGGGGCCACCACTTCTCCTATATTCCGTGGTGCAACCACTATTTGTGGGAAAGCATCTACTAAATAAAAAAGCGACCGTAAATAAAACACTTGTAACCAGTTTCATAAATCAAATATACAAATGTTACTGTGTATTTCTTACACCAACTTCTTAGGCGTAGTTCCCACAAAATCTTTCAGGTAAAAAGGCTCGAAATAGGCTGTATTTTCAAAGTGTTTGGACTGAAATGCCTCAAATGCTGCATGCACCATGCCTTTTGCCGAGCAAAGCACATCATCCAAAAATCTTGCGTTGGGGTGGGTAATCATGCTTTTGCATTTGGCTGCCCCATTTCCTAAAAAGTATATCTCATTGGCTGAAAGCAAATCAGCAAAGGATGTTTCATCAATAATCTTAGCTTCTGTTTCTTGTAGCATGTTGGCTTGGTTATCAAAAACAGCACAATACACCTCCAGCCTACGTGCATCAAGCATAGGAACATAGAGACTTGTTGTTTCTTGTTGCCTCTCCCCTAGTCCCTGTCCCCTCACAAGGCTTTCTAATGTATTAATGGCAATCAAAGGAATACCCAAGCCATAGCAATAGCCCTTGGCAGTAGATACCCCGACCCTAAGTCCCGTATAGCTTCCAGGCCCTTTGCTCACTGCAATGGCATCTAAGTCTTGAAGTGTGATTCCTGCTGAATCTAAAACCTTTTGCACCAAAAGATGTAATTGCGAAGCATGGGCATTGCCCTCATGGTTTTCTTCCAATGCCAAGAGTTTGCCTTGGCTGCTAATGGCAACAGAACAAACTTCGGTAGCGGTTTCGATACAAAGAATTTTGGGCATGTGGGCAAATGTAAAAACTTATCCGCTTTGAATTACATAGCTTTAAAACTTTAGTAAAAATCTTTCTAAAAAAAACGATATTATTGCCAATTAGACATGCAAAAAAGATGGACAGCAAAGGCGGCACCCGATAGGGCATTGGTTGAAGAATTATCTTCGGCCATTAACTTAAACAAAGTACTTTGTTT
>RGVD01000283.1 GCA_010027395.1 Bacteroidota bacterium | reverse complement strand
TGGTAAAATTTATTAAAATTGATTATAGGCATGAGAATATAGGAAAGATAGATGCCAAAGGCCTGCACCAGCCTGAGAAATTATTAATCAAAATGTGTAAACTTAATTTAGGATGAGACAAAACAATTAATAAATTGACTGTTGACAAATTATTTAACAGGACGGCTCGTTACTTCAAATATTTATCGTAATATTGCAATATCAATATAAGAATATGGGTGCAACCAAGACAGAACATTTTACCGATAAACAAAATGCCATTGCGATACTTGCAAAGGCATTGGGACACCCTGCAAGGGTTGCCATTATTGAGTATTTAATGAAAGTGGACACTTGTATTTGTGGTGATATAGTTAATGAATTGCCTTTGGCACAGCCGACAGTTTCGCAACACTTAAAGGAACTTAAAAACGCTGGACTTATTAAGGGTAGCATTGAGGGTAACGCCATTTGTTACTGCATTGATGAAAAAGCCCTTGACAAACTGCAAAGCTATTTTTCAAACATTTCAACCAAATTAGAAAAGAAGAAAAAAGATTGTTGTTAACCAACTAAATAAAATGCAAAATGAAATTATCAGAAATAAAGAAACATTTAAGCACTGCTGAAGTAGTAAATTTTGAACTTCAAAACGGAACTACTGTTCCCGAACATTTCCACGTTACAGAAGTTGGCGTAGTGACTAAACATTTCATAGACTGCGGTGGGACAATCAGAAATGAGAGAGTGGCAAATTTTCAATTATGGAACGCAAACGATTTAGAACATCGTTTAAATCCAACAAAGTTGCTTAACATCATTAAACTATCGGAAGAAAAATTAGGAATGGAAGATTTAGAAATTGAAGTTGAATATCAAGCTGAAATTAAAGATTCGCAAACACCAAAAAATCAAATAAAACATTTGCAAACAATTGGAAAGTATGATTTAGATTTTAATGGAAAAAACTTTGTACTTGTATCAAAACAAACTGCTTGTTTGGCTTCTGACAGTTGTGGTATTCCGAAAGACAAATTGAAAGTAAATTTAGCAGAAGTCTCAACTCAAAATTCTTGTAAACCAGGCGGTGGCTGTTGTTAAAAGTATGAAACACATAATTGAATACATAGGCAGACATAAACGTTTCCTAATAATTCTTGCAGGAATTGCCTGCTTAAACTTTGCTTATGGTTTTGACGCAAGGTTTACCATCATCAACTTACTTTGGATTTTAATCAGTATTGTAAAAATAGACAGATGAAAAAAATATTAGTTCTATGCACAGGCAACAGTTGCCGAAGCCAAATTGCCGAAGGTTATTTGCGTCATTTCGCAGGCGACAAAGCACGAATATATAGTGCTGGTGTTGAAACTCACGGAGTAAATCCAAGAGCAATTGCCACCATGAAAGATGACGGCATTGACATTTCGCAACACACGTCAAACAATATGGAGGAATATCTCGAAATTGATTTTGATTTTGTAATTACCGTTTGCGACAATGCTAAAGAGCGCTGTCCGTTCTTTCCGACCAAAGCCAAAAAGTTTCATCAGAACTTTCCTGATCCTGCAAAAGTAACAGGGACAGAAAAAGAAATTTTAGAACAGTTTCGACAAGTTAGAGAGATGATTAAAAGTTATTCTCAACATTTTGTAATCGACAATTTAAACGACTGACCAATGAAGGAATGAAGATGAACAACCGATAATACGGGTTTTGCCTGCTGTTGTTGTTATCATCAAAAGCTCATTATATGTTTGGTGATGCTGAGATAAACACTAAACATAGGCAATTCAAAATCATTGAAGGGTGATTACCTTGACATATGAAAAAACTTTACTTAGATATTGACGGGGTTTTGTTGACTCAAAAACAAACTGCACCTGCAAGTAATGTTCATCAGTTTATAAATTTTATAACAAACAATTTTGATTGCTATTGGTTGACTACACACTGCAAGGGAAATTATCAAACCGCGCTAAAATATTTGGAAAACTATTTTGACAAGAAAACTTTAACGCAATTGGAAACAATCAAGCCAACAAATTGGACAACATTAAAAACTGAGGCAATTGATTTTACTTCTGACTTTTTTTGGCTTGAAGATTTTCCTTTTCAAGCAGAAGTAAATATATTAAACAGCAAGAACAAGAGAGATAAACTCATCACTGTTGACCAAAATAAATCAGACGAACTATTGCGACTAATCGTATTTTTAGAACAAGCAATTTAAGCAATTACACCCCTAAGCTAGTGCAGGCCTGTTACGTGTTCAAACAGCAAAAGATTTCTGAAGAATATTTTATTTTTGTGTAAACACGAGTAGAAAGTATAAGTTCCATAATAAAAAAGGTATCTATTTTGTAAGTTTCGCAACTGTGTATTATTTTCCCTGCAGTTGATGTTATCAATAAACGCTCGTTAAATGTTTGGTGGTGCTGAGCTAAACACTTAACATAGGCAAATTTGTTATGGTAAAATTTATTAAAATTGATATCAGGCATGAGAATATAGGAAAGATACATCCCAAAGGCCTGCACCAGCCTGAGGGGAACTTCCTGCAGAAGAACTCCGAACAAGCAGTATCACGAAAGCAGTACAGCAGAAACCATTTCAGAACGACAGAGTGGAACAAAGAAAATTATTAAGTCAACGACATCCAATTTTGTATTTTTTAGCCGTTTGGGCAAGACGAATAATACGTTATTGCGACTGGTATTTTAACAACAAAAAATATGCTAACAAACGTACATCTGAAAAATTATCGTTTAGAGTTAAAAAACATCAATCCATTTTATTAAGAAAACTTGGAGAAAGTAATGAGCAACTTCAACTCAACAAATTAACAAATCTTA
>RGVD01000282.1 GCA_010027395.1 Bacteroidota bacterium | reverse complement strand
ATTTTTGAAACATCCAATTTACGTTTCATCTCTGCATCAAAGAGGGAGTAAACAGAATCGAATTTCTCTTGCTGAAACCATTCAAAAGTTTTGTTAGACCTTGCTATGACAAAGTCACGTTGGGCATAAGATTGCTTATTGAAAAATAGGAAAGTTAAAACAAGTAGCAATAGGATTTTAAAGTATTTCATAGCTTTTACTATTTAACTAATCCACTTTCAATCCCAATTTTTTCAAATATTTATCGCCAAGGGCTTTCTGTTGGCTGCTCAAATCAACATCTTCACCCAAGATAAAAGCTTGTTCGATGGTATTGGTTCTCATGTCCAATATGTCGCCACTGCAAATCATAAGGCTTGCATCTTTTCCTTTTTCAATGCTACCCATTTGAGCATCTACACCCATTATTTTGGCTGCATTAAGAGTAATGGTAGCAAGTGCTTCTTCTTTGCTCAAACCATAACCAGCAGTTGTACCTGCATTGAAAGCCAAATTACGAGCTTCCCAACTTCCACTTCTGCTTATGGCAACCAAAATACCTGCCTTCATTAATTGGGAAGCAGTTTTATAAGGTTGATCCACATCTTCAGCACTGCGTTGAGGCAAACGGTGGATATTGGTTAACACAATAGGAATGTTATTTTCCTTGATGATTTCTGTTACTAAATAAGCGTCAGCTGCATCCACCAAAACCATTTTAATAGCAGGGAATTTCTTTATAAAATTGATGGCAGTGATGATACCTTTAGCAGAATTTACATGCACATATAATTTGGCTTGAGCACTAAACAATGGTTTCATTGCATTTAAACGTGCATTGAAGGTTTCAGGCTTTTGTAATTTACTGTATTGCTCGGCTTGTTCAAAAATATCGGATAGCTGTTGCATCTCCTTTTCAATATGAGTTTTTTGTTCTTCCGCATTCCCGTATGGATTGAACTCAGGCCAATTGATATGCACACCATCGTCTTTCTTATAGGCTGCATCTTCCCAATTCCAACCTTGTGTTTTCATCAGGCTAGATGTGCCACTTATAAGCCCTCCTTGAGGAACAACCTGGGTAAAAAGAATACCATTAAAAACGAGGGTAGGTATAATTTTAGAGTCGGTATTGTAAGCAATGAGTGCACGCACATTGGGATTTACTGATCCTTGCTCGTTAAAATCTCTTGTGGCGCGGGCAGCATCAATTTCATTCAAGCCCACAATGGTATTCATGCCTATCAATCCTGGGTAAATATGTTTTCCTTTGGCATCAATGGTTTTGGCGTTCTTGTATAAGGTGTTTAGCGTTTTACCTACCAATTCTATTTTTCCATTGCTAAGCACCACTACCCCATTTTCAATAATTTCTCCATTACCCACATGTATGGTAGCACCTGTAATGATGGTGGTTGTTTTCTGCGCTGATAGGCCAAAGCCTATGAAGCATAATGATATTAGAAATATAGATTTTTTAAATGTAGATAGCGACATGGTTTAAATTATTACAAAGCAAGAATAAGATAATTTTGAAAGAAAGTCTAATGAATAATGGATTAAACAAGTAAGTAGAAATTCAAATATAAAAAAACAAGCACTATGGCTTTTACACCATAATGCTTGTTGTTATTAAATTTCATTCTTTATACCCGTCTAACGCATTTCCTTCCCTTCAAACTAAGCTCAATCGTCTGACGGGGTTATTTCACATCAGCACCTAGGTTCCATAAAGCAAAGCTCCACACATCAGCTGCTTCTTCAATTTGTTTGGCCGTTGGCTTACCTGCCCCATGTCCTGCTTTACTATCTATGCGACCAAGAACAGGATTTGAACCTTTGTGCTTGGCTTGTAAAGTAGCCAAAAACTTAAATGAGTGTGCTGGCACTACCCTATCGTCATGATCAGCGGTGCATACCAAAGTAGCAGGGTATGAAACACTATCATTCACATTGTGCAATGGTGAGTATTTTATCAAATAATCAAATTGTTTGGCATCATCACTGCTTCCATATTCAACAGCCCAACCCCAACCAACAGTAAATTTATGGTAACGTAACATATCCAAAACACCTACTTGCGGTAAAGCTACTTTATACAAATCTGGTCTCTGTGTCATACAAGCACCAATTAACAATCCACCATTAGAACCACCCATGATTCCAAGCTTTTGACTAGAAGTGTATTTTTCACTTATTAGGTATTCTGCAGCAGAAATAAAATCATCAAATACATTTTGCTTTTTATCCAACATACCTGCCTTGTGCCACTCTTCACCATACTCTCCACCTCCACGCAAATTGGCTAATGCATATACACCACCTTGTTCTAAAAACATGATACGGCTGATGCTAAATGAAGGTGTTAAACTGATGTTGAACCCGCCATAGGCATATAACATAGTTGGGTTGTTTCCATCTAACTTAATTCCTTTTTTATGGATGATAAACATAGGCACTTTAGTGCCGTCTTTACTTGGGTAAAATACTTGTTTGGTTTCAAATTCATCTGGGTTAAACTTCACTTCACTCTGACGGAAAAGCTTGGTTTCTCCACTTGCTATATCATATTTATAAATAGCGCCTGGAGTAGTGAATGAGGTGAATGAGTAATAAAATTCTTTGTCTAATTTTTTGCCTCCAAAGCCACTTGCAGTGCCTATAGATGGCAAAGTAATTTCGTGTTCCATTTTTCCATCATAACTATATTGAAACACTTTTGAAGAAGCATCTTTAAGATACGTAGCATATAATTTTCCGCCACCTGTTCCTACGTTTTCAAGCAAATCTTTTTGTTCTGCAATCACATCTTTCCAATTGTTTTGATTTGGATTTTTGCTATCCACTTCCACCAATCTGTATTTAGGTGCATTTAAATCTGTTACCATTAAA
>RGVD01000281.1 GCA_010027395.1 Bacteroidota bacterium | reverse complement strand
ACACACCACCATAGCAGTGGATGCGCCACAAGGAGAGCTTATGTTGCGCGTGGATGGATTAACCCAATACGATAAATTGCAATTCATTACCCGTAAGGCGGGAGATCACAAAACTTTGCATGTGCAAGATGCGAACGCCAAAGAGAAGTATATTGTGGGTAAATACGATATAGAGGTTTTAACCCTACCACGTATGCTTTTTAAAGATGTTTCGGTGGATCAAAGCACTGTTACCACCATGCAAATACCCCAACCTGGCAAATTGGTTCTTAACTATAACCTTGCCGACTACTATGCCGATGTTTATCAAATGGTGCGAAACGAGATGGTATGGGTGTGCAAGCTTCCTGTGGAAAGCAGAAAGCATATTGCTGTTATGCAACCAGGAGATTATAAGATTATTTACAGAGCCAAAGGTGCTACCCGAAGCAATAATACCTTTGAAAGACAATTTAAAATTAGCTCGGGAACAGCTACAAATATTACTTTTTATTAAAACAGAATATACGTTATATGAAAACTTTTGAAGTACAAAATGTAAAAGATACGCGCAGCGGATTTGGTGAAGGATTACATGAATTAGGTAAATCAAACCCAAGAACAGTGGCACTTTGTGCCGACTTAATTGGCTCCTTAAAAATGGATGCTTTCAAAAAAGATTTTCCTGAAAGATTTTTCCAAGTCGGTATTGCCGAAGCCAATATGATGGGCATCGCAGCGGGTTTAACTATTGGAGGATGGATTCCTTTTACGGGTACATTTGCCAATTTTAGTACAGGTCGTGTGTACGACCAAATACGCCAATCCATTGCTTATAGCGGAAAGAACGTAAAAATTTGTGCTTCACATGCGGGTATTACCTTAGGCGAAGATGGTGCAACCCACCAAATATTAGAAGACATTGGAATGATGAAAATGCTCCCGGGTATGACCGTTATCAATCCTTGTGACTTTAACCAAACCAAAGCTGCAACCCTTGCTATTGCAGATTTAAACGGACCTGTTTACCTAAGATTTGGTCGCCCTGCGGTTCCTAATTTTACGGATGCGAATGGCAAATTTGAAATTGGCAAAGCTTTGATGTTAAGCGAAGGCACAGATGTATCTATTTTTGCTACAGGTCATCTTGTGTGGAAAGTCATTGAAGCTGGTCATATTTTAGCTGAAAAAGGCATCAGCGCTGAAGTTATAAATATTCATACCATCAAGCCTTTGGATGTAAACGCTATTTTGAATTCGGTTAGAAAAACACGTTGTGTGGTTACTGCCGAAGAACACCAAATGAACGGTGGCTTAGGTGATAGCGTAGCCCAAGTTTTAGCCATGCATTATCCTGCGCCAATTGAGTATGTAGCCGTAAACGATAGTTTCGGAGAAAGCGGAACGCCTGATGAGTTGATGGTTAAATATGGTTTAGATAAAAGCAACATCGTGGATGCTGCGTTAAAAGCTATTTCAAGAAAAGCATAAGCTGCTTGTATTCAGACGATTTTAATATTAACGTATATTATCGATACTATTTTGTAGATTTGGTATAAGGTTTGTAAACCATACTTATTATGAAAACTAGTATAAAGCATGCTGCTTTTTTATTCATTGCTCTTATCGGCTATAAAAGCTATTCGGTGCAATTGCCCAAAGTAAAGAATGATAACCCTTTGAAGGTTAATAATTTTGCTTTTACCTACGGAGAGAAATTACAATACCGTATGCACTACGGACCTTTTAATGCAGGTTATGCCACATTAGAAATTCAAAGCGAACCTGTTTTGGTTAATGGCCGTAGGACTTTTAATATCAGAGCTTCAGCCAAATCATCTGGATCTATAGATTTCTTGTATAACAAAGTGAGAAACGACTACGAAACCTTTATGGACGAGGAGCATTTAGTGCCTTTGAAATACACCAAAAAAGTAGAAGAAGGTAAATACCGTGATTCTGATTTTGCTTTATTTGATAGAGACGCAAACAAAATTAACGCTAAAAAAGCATCTATTGATAATGTGTCTAATCAGGTGCAAGATTTGCTTTCTGTATATTATTGGACTCGTGTTTGGGATGTGAAAAATGCCAAAGTAGGAGACACTTATCCAACCGTATTTTATATGGATGGCAAGGTGTATAATTATGCCATCAAATACTTGGGCAAAGAGGTTGTGAAAATAGATGCAGGTAAATTTAACGCCATCAAAATTAGACCACAAGTTAAGACTGGGGATTTCTTTAAAAATGAAGATGCCTTAACCATTTGGGTTAGCGATGACGATAACCACATAGTTTTGAAAGTTGAATCCGAGATTTTTGTCGGTGCTGTAGCAATGACTTTAACAGACTATAAAAACCTTAAAAATCCTGCTACTTCTAGGATAAAATAATTTGGATAAATTAGATCAGGAAATCCTTGTAGGGCAAGACTCTGCAAGGATTTTTTGTTTAAACTATCTCCGCCTCACAATAAAAACCTCATGCTTAATGCGGCTATCGTATTCGTCAGTAAGGACTTTGTGATACAGTAAATCAAGCGAGTCGTTATGTAAAAGTGAATCTTTGATAGGGGTTATGCTGGGTATGTAAAAGTGTGAATCCCAAATCATCAAATCGTTTTTGCACATGCTTATATGGGGCTGCTCTCTGTTTAGGTCCCAACCTTGTCTTATTTCGCTTGGGTTGTAAGGGTCTCTTTTTAATGCATAGGCCACATAGGGATCAAAACAAAATAATATGCCATTAATTTGTTTTTTTTTTAGCTCTAATTTCTCAATGCCTTCATTGAGCAATTGCGTTTCGGTGTTTGAAAGGTTTTTGTAAAGAGGAACAAAGCAGGCCATGTACATTTTATAAAAAAACAGCCCTAAAAATCCATAGTACAGGAAGGTTCTGAAAAACACTTTTGTTTTCATTATTGACAGG
>RGVD01000029.1 GCA_010027395.1 Bacteroidota bacterium | reverse complement strand
TATTATGAAATTAAATACTTTTGGGGCTTTATTCTATTGCATAGATTGAGGCCATAAAAATTAAAATCAACTAATAATAATTTAATTTATTACAAACAATAAAGGTGACTCCCATTTATTGTTTTTTATAAGACACTATATTAGTAGGCTGCATTTTTTTTTACAAACAATAGGTTCTATAGAAATAAAATCATTTTGCTTGTATCTTTTCTTTATGCTTTTTAACTTGAGCTACCAATTTGTCTAGTACCATATCTGTAGCAGCTTCAAATGTTGAACTATGCTCTTTGGCAAAAATGGGGTTATTATTCATATTGATTTTCACCTCTACAGTTTTGTTTTCCTTTTCAGCATCTTTCTCAAGCCTCAAATAAACATCAATACTTCTTATGTCTTCGTAATATGTTCCAACTTTTTCAATTTTTTTATTAATGAAGTCTAATAGTTTTTGATCTGCGTCAAAATGGATGGATTGAATGTCAACTTTCATAATTTTATGTTTAAATTGTTAATTTAAGTGCATGACTAACTTCGAGGATGACGTTTATTATAAACTTCCTTTAGCCTTTCAATGCTATTGTGTGTGTATACTTGCGTAGCCGCTAAACTTGAATGTCCCAGTAATTCTTTTATTGCATTTAAATCAGCACCATTATTTAATAAATGGGTTGCATAGGTATGCCGTAAAACATGAGGACTCTTCTTCTTTAGACTGCTAACTAAAGCGAGTTTTTGATGTATGATATTATACACCAACCGGGCATACAAATTCTGTCCTTTATTAGTACAGAATAACATCTCATTTGAAAATCCATTTTCACTTTTATTCAGCAAATGCTTATTTATTTGATTTATAATCTCATTACTTGCAGGTATGATTCTTTCTTTATTTCTTTTACCTAATACTTTTATTTGTTGATTATAGAAATCAATATCGGATATTTTCAGGTTAATCAATTCACTTAAACGTATTCCTGCTGAATAAAACAAATTAATAATAAGCTTATCTCTTTCGCCTTCAAAATCATTGGTAAACTCAACTTCATCTATTAATTTATCTATTGATTTTTTCTCTAAAAAAACGGGTAATCTTTTCTCGATTTTAGGAGCTTGAACTTTTGTAAGTGGATTAGTTACAATTAAATTTTCCTTCTTTAAAAATTTATAAAATGCGCGAAGCGTGGATAGTTTTCTTGAAATACTTCTGGCGGAAATGCCTTCATTTAACATATGAGCCAACCATGATCTAATTACCAAATGGTTTACCTTGGTAATATCATCTGTTTTATATTGATGATTAAGAAAGGTGGTAAATTGCAATAAATCGGTTTGGTAAGAAGTAATGGTATACTTGCTGCTTAATTTCTCGTATTGAAGAAATTTTAAGTAATTATTAATTGATTCAACAAGCAACATAAGTTGTAAAATAACCTACTTCGAATGTACGCTTATTTTCATATAAAAATAAAAAGCCGATGAAAAATATTTTCACCGGCTTTAATATGACTGAAATTCAGTTTAAGTTATAATTCTGCTGCTTGTTGGAGCTGTTGCTTGTAAGCTGCACGAATGACTTGATGACGCTTCACAATACACTTTTTAGTGAAAGCTTGACGTGAACGAAGTTCTTTTACTACACCTGTTTTCTCGAATTTCTTCTTGAATTTCTTTAATGCTTTATCTAAAGATTCGTTTTCTTTAACGTTAATATATATCATTTGTGTACACCTCCTTTCCTTATAGTCTCTTATTATTTCCTTAACAAGGACTGCAAATTTATTTTTAAATAGCGAATTTCCAATTCTACTTTGTATTTTTTGTTTTATTTAAGAACTAAAAATGATTGTAAAAAAAGAATATCTCATTTTAAAACACATAAAATCAGAAAATTAGCTCAAAATATGTAAAACAACCTGTTTTTTAAATTAGTAATAATTTTCAGTTAAATTATGTATATAAAAATTTAGTTGCATTATCATTGAAAATAGACAAAACTAAAGTCTTGCTTTTCGTGATTATAGCCAAACAAGTAAAAGATTCTTTTCAACTGGCATTTGTTGGGTTAATAACAGTTTCTTCTATTAGCATCAGAAATTGTTTTATTTATACAATACTCTATCAAGTGACAAGGTTGACTAGCAATGGACAAAATGTGTTTGCCACCATACCTTTACCACAAAATCTTAAGTCATTTGGTATAAGTATTTTTAGCAATTCTATTTCATTCAGTCCATCAAACGCGAGCAGCAATATGTATAGTTGTTGAGCTAAAAACAAACCATGTTAGTTTTGCAAATCCAATTCCAGCAGTTTGAGCATATTGGAGCAAGCCTTTGTTCTTTCAAACAATAAATAAGCAAATACTATCTTAACTAATTAATTGATTTAAACCAACTGCCTACACCAATCACTATGAATAATTCACGAACTTATTTGTGATCAATATGAATTGTCAAAAATAACATTGAATAAAATAACTTATTAAGCTAAAATGAATCTGCTAATTGAAAATTTAATCAAATAAATGAAATTAATCAACCGCTAAAAAGTATAGTTAAATCCCAATGTAGGGATGATAGGTAATTGGTTGATACGTGTATGTGTATTTCTATCGAAGTAGAAAATATTTGCCCTGTCATAAACATTGGTAGCTGCGGCAGTAATGGTCATGGTTTTGTGTTCACCAAAATATAATTTCTTTGATAATGACAAATCCAATCGGTGAAAATAGGGCAAACGACCTGTATTTATATCTGTATAATGCGAGGCTAGCGTTCCGTTTTGAGTTTTTATATCGGTTCCAATTCCATCTGTAAAACTGATAGACTCATATTGGCCTTGTGTTTGGGTAAATGGAAATCCCGAACCAAAATTCCAACGCGAATTTAAACTCCAACTTTGCTTGTTGCCCCATGCATAAGTACCAACAAGGTTTATGTTATGTCTTCTATCAAAGTTAGGGAAATAATCTCGTGTACCATCGTTTCTGTTTACGTAGGTTAATGAATATACTGCCCAGAAATAAAATCTCTTATAATCATATTTATACCTAAAGTCCATTCCAAAAGAATTACCAGTTTCTACGATATAATCAGCTTTTAAGTTATCAGCTTTAGCGGCATTGGCATCATTATCTTCGTATTTTTTATCTCTATTGATGTTTACAATTTGGCTGAAGTTTTTATAAAACCCTTCCACATTAATTTCAGAATGTTTTCCTAAATCTAATTCAAAACCCACGGCAGCATGTTGGGCAGTCTGTCTTCTATACGAACTATTATTCACTTGGTCTGGGCTTGACACAAATCCATAAAACAAATTCACCACATCTTGATCACTCACTGCAGCTAATAAATTTTGAGAATACCATCCTCCTGAGGCTTTAAACCTGAGGTGGCTCGATGCATTGTATTTAAGTCCCAAGCGTGGTTCAAAACTTTGTTCAGATAATGACGAATAAGATTGAACCCTTAATCCTGGCTCCAGCACAAAGCGGCCCAATACCTTTTTATATTTTACAAAACCACCAATCTCTGTAGTATTATCGGTTTGTTCCAATTTTCTTCCATAAGAATTTATATATGAAAAGGCAGTGCTGAATCCAACTAAATCAATACCGTATTTAATATCATCTTTACCAAAAAAGTAGGTAAAATTCAAACCTGCATTAAAACCATTAATAGAGCTTTTTCTTGGCAAATTATCAGCCTCTGATTGTTCAATACCATAATTTGAATAACCAAAAGTTCCATTAATTATAGTGCTAGAGCCTTCTGGGATTAGCATCAAATTTGCACCAGCACCAGTCGAAGTCCATCTATAATCCGTAGCAGCAAAATTTGCATTATCAACAAAATTAAAACCAAATAAATTTATTCTGCTACCATTAGGACCTATATAACTGTATTTCCCATACACATCATCAAAGCTGTAAGGTAGGCCCCTCTTAGCATCACCATAGTTATACAAAGTGGGTGCAGTATGGTTTAAATAAGAGGTTTTGTAAGAAAGAATATAGGATGCACTTGCTCCACCTTCACTAAATTTACTAATGGGTCCTTCCAATAAAATCTTTGCTGTTATTGGATTGGCTGAAATTTTACCTGAAAATCTTTTTTTGTTTCCTTCGCGGGTATTAACATCAATTATCCCTCCTATCCTACCACCATATTGTGCATTAAATCCACCTGCATATACATCTGCATTTCGAATGATATCTGCATCAAACACACTGAATAAACCTATTGAATGGAATGGGTTATAAATTATCATACCATCTAACATTACCTTGTTCATTACTGGTGAACCACCTCTAATATACAATTGTCCACCTTGGTCACCACTAAATACAACACCAGGCAATACTTGTAAATATTGCACCAAATCAGGCTCTCCACCAAAAGTGGGCAGCTGTTTCAATTCTTTTTGTGTAATAGTGTTAACCGAAATATTTACATTTTCTTTGAGTTTTACTTTCTCACCTTTAATCTCTACCTCTCCTATTTCATATTTTTTCTGAACTAAATAAAGGTTTTGATTTATTACTCTGCCTGATTTAATTTCAACTGTAGCTTTTGCAGTATCAAATCCAATACTCCAACACAACAAAGTATAACTACCCGATTTCAATTTAGTAATGGTGTAAAAACCATTGATATCTGTAGCTTTTCCTAGGTTTAATTCTTTAATAACCACATTGGTAAAAATAATAGGCTCTCCTGTAGATTTATCATAAACAAATCCGCGGATTTCACCGTTTTGGGCTGAAGCTGAAAATGTAAATAGTATGGTTAATAAACTTAAGGCGGTAAATGTCTTTTTCATTATTCTTGGGCGAATATAAAAATAAGTGCAATTAATGCTTATTAAAGTTGCATAGAAAGAGAATAAAAAAAAGAATCCCGCTACAACTAGCAGGATTTCTTTTGCTTCATCATGCCTCAGGTCACCCCGTAGCCGCCTCACTTGCTCCGGAAACCTATTGTAAGACAAGATTTTTATATACTTTTTGTAAGTGTATAGGCTTGTTTTACATACTACTAGCATATTAAAGACCAAAAAGCAAGAGAGCTAAAAATCAACACTTTAATATTTGGTACATTCCAAATAAGTACCGAGATGAAACAAAAAAATTTAAAATGGGATTAATATATTATCAATATCGGAAAAAAGTTCTCAAAAAACGCAGAATAGTAAGTCAAGATAATCTGACCCCTAAAATCAGGAGGATGATTAAAATTGAAAAAAAATGTAAAAATGTAGATGATGATTAAGTTTTTTACCAATCGATACTCTCAATTTCCTCAATCAATTTTTCTTTATTGATTGGCACCACTCCAACTTCCTCGCAAACCAAACCACCTGCTAAGTTTGATATTTGGGCAACTTGCTTCAAAGGCAATCCAAGTGCCATGCATAATGAAGCCACACTTATTACAGTATCCCCTGCTCCACTAACATCAGCAATTTTTCGTAAATGAGCAGGTATATAATAAAATTCATTGCCATTTGTAATCATTACACCTCGCTCACTTAGCGTAACAAATAAATTTTTCAAACCCATGTCTTGCATCAAATCCTTGCAGACTGATTCAAATTCCTCTTTGTTATCAATATCAAAATCGCGTTTAAAACCTTCTCGCAATTCCTTTAAGTTTGGTTTGAAAAGGGAAGCTTTTTGATAACTCATAAAATTTCGCTTCTTAGGATCAACCACGATAGGAATATTAAGTGCATTTGCTTCTTGGGTTATTTGTGAAATTAAATGTTCTGAAATAACACCTTTATCGTAGTCCTCAAAAATAATAACATCCGCCTCTTTAAGTAATTCTTTTACTTTACTGATTAGCCTACTATCATCTTCTTGATTTAATGAATCCGTTATTTCATTATCAATCCGAAGCATTTGTGTGCTTTGTGAAATAACTCGGGTTTTTATGGTTGTTACTCTTTCTTTTGATTGTATAATTCCATCTGCACCAATGCCACTAGATTTTATTAGGTCAATCAAATCTTTTCCTTCAGCATCATTTCCAACTACAGAACACAAAATGGGTTTTGCACCTAATGCCACCAAGTTAACAGCTACATTGGCAGCACCGCCTAATCTATTTTCTTTATGTACTACCGCCACCACAGGCACTGGAGCCTCAGGAGAAATTCGTTCAACTTTGCCAAATAAGTAGGCATCAATCATCACATCACCCAATACTAAAACTCGGGTATTTTTAAACTTCTCTATGGTTAATCTATCCACCTTCAATTGAATAATTATTGTAGTTTATCTAAAGCCTTTTTCATACGACTAAAAGCTTCAATTAATTTCTCGTCAGCTGTTGCAAAACTAATACGAATACAGGTATCAGTTCCAAATGCATCACCACTTACTAATGAAACATGAGCAGTTTCTAATAAATACATGCATAAATCATCTGCATTTTCAATTTTGAAATGGCCATCACTTTTTCCAAAATATGACCTAACATCAGGAAAAAGGTAAAAGGCACCATTAGGGATATTACAAGTAAAACCTTTGATTTCTTTTGTTAGGTTCACAACTAGGTCTCTTCTTCGGTGATAGGCTGCTTGCATATCGTAAGTGGGCTTCAAATCAGTAGTTAATGCAGCTAATGTTGCTCTCTGCGCAATACTATTAGCACCTGATGTAAATTGACCTTGAATCTTTTCACAAGCTTGAGCAATTTCTTTAGATGCACCAATATATCCTAGACGCCAACCTGTCATAGCAAAACCTTTACTCACACCATTAACAATGATTACTCTTTCCTTCAAGTAATCGAACTGTGCGATGCTTTCGTGTTTTCCTATGAAATTAATATGCTCATATATCTCATCCGATAGAATATAAATCTCGGGGTATTTCTTAAGTACTTCTGCTAATTCTGAAAGTTCTTGTTTGCTCCAAATGCTACCAGAAGGATTGCACGGGGAAGAAAACATAAACAATTTTGTTTTTGGGGTAATAGCCGCTTCAATTTGTGCAGCTGAAACTTTATAATTTTGTTCAACTGTTGCATCCACCAAAACAGGAATACCCTCTGCAAATTTTACCATTTCAGAGTAACTAACCCAATAAGGTGTAGGAATGACCACTTCATCACCTGGGTTTACAATACTGAGTATTACATTCATAATACTTTGCTTTGCACCCGTTGAAACTACTATTTGATCTGGGCTATAATCTAGGTTGTTATCTGTTTTAAATTTTTGACAAATAGCTTGTTTCAAATCCAAATAACCTGCCACCGGAGGGTATTTAGTAAATCCATCATCCATTGCTTTTTTAGCTGCATCAATGATATGTGTAGGTGTTGCAAAATCTGGCTCACCAAGAGTTAAGTTGATAACATCAACACCCTTTGCACTTAGTTCGCGACTAAGCTTTGCCATTTTTAATGTTTTTGATTCTGCAAAAAAATCAAGACGTTTGGACAGGGTCATGTATTTTTATTTAGGTTGCGAATATAAGAGTAAATGTGAATTGAAAAAGGGCTTTATAAACGGCTATTTCCTCATACTGTAGCCAAATGCAAACTCCATAAAATCAGACTCTAATGTATTGTACCTGTTGATACTTCCTTTAAAATAACATCCCATAAAAAATCTTTTAACAGGATAGTAACTCAGCCCAAATCGAATATAAGTTGCTTGTTTCACTATATCCAAGTCATAAAAGTATCTATAAGCCTCCAAGGGCAGTCCTAATTTACCAATTCTTAATTCATTACAAAAACCCAATGCAGCAAGGTATTTATTACTTTCCTTAATATTGCTATACAACAATTTTTCTTTATATAATAAAGCTTGAGTTGCATCATAAAAAAGGTCTAATCCAATACCTAAACTATATACTTTATTTAAAGGCTTCATTAGTGCATTATGCAATGTAAAAACGGGATATTGCCTTTGGTAATCAAAAGTTCCTTGCTCCCTATAAGCAAAGGCAAGGTAACCTGAATAATATATATTTTTGTGGTCTGATATTAAATGATGTGCTGTTCTTTTGTTATATGGTGTTTGATTAAAAAAATAATTAACTCCCAGCTTCGTATAATAGATGTTGTAACCACCGTTAGGCATTTTGAAACTACCATTTGATAGATGATAATATCCAAGCTCTAGATTCAAATCAACCTTACTTGTTATTTTGTGGTGATAAATACCTGCTACTTCAAGCGCAAAGTTAATAGGTGAACCTACTGCCCTATTGTCAAAATTGGTTTGTCTGTCAAAACCCTTGCTAGCGTAAGCAGCTCCGATGGCTACCTTGCCTGAAAATTCTGCATTTCGCCATTTAAAAAATCGAAGTTCAACACTTGGAAGAAGTGAAATATGGTAACCAAAAGTATCTGGCTTGTTCATAAAAATACTCTGAAGATGTAAACCTATTCTGGGTTTTCCCCATGTATTATGCCATTCTTTAGTTCCATTTACCTGTTTTGTGACACCTATCTCAAATCCATTAACAATACCATCTAAACTTGCTCCTGTTTTTTCCACTTTATTTGGCGCAAAACTAAATCCACCAAGCATATTGAAGCTGATAGCAGCATTATCAAAAACATTCTGTGCTAATAAAATTTGCGAAACAAATAATAAAAAAATACAATAGATAATTTTTCTCATTCTAGTATTTTATTAAAATAATCCCATACCAATTTAGCCTTTGCATTTCCAACAATGTTAGCCATTTCTTCTACTTTCGTTTCCCTAATTTTTTTCACAGATCTCAATTCTGCTAATAACATTTTAGACGTTTCGGGGCCAATACCTTCAATTTGTTCCAATTCTGTTTGCAAGGTATTCTTATCTCTTCTGTTGCGGTGGCGTGTAATGCCAAAACGATGCGCTTCATCTCGAATTTGTTGAATTACTTTTAGTGTTTCACTTTTTTTGTCGATATATAATGGCAATTCATCATCGGGGTAGTATAATTCTTCGAGTCTTTTGGCAATCCCCATTACAGGAACTTTGCCATAAATGCCAACTTTTTTCATGCTTTCTACAGCACTGCTCAATTGACCTTTTCCTCCATCAATCACAATTAAATCAGGCAAGGTTTGACCTTCATCTTGCATCCTTTTATACCTCCTATACACCACTTCTTCCATAGTAGCAAAATCATTAGGTCCTTCAACCGTTTTCACATTAAATATGCGATAATCTTTTTTACTAGGTTTTGCATCCCTAAAAACAACACAAGCACTCACAGGATTTGTACCTTGTAAGTTACTGTTATCAAAACACTCGATATACCTAGGTAATTCTTTTAAACGCAAATCTTGTTTCATGGTTTCAAGAATGCGTTCAGTTTTCATTTCAGGGTTTAAGGCTTCATACTGACTTAACTTTTCCTTTTTGTAATACATAGCATTCTTCATTGAAAGGTCAAGTAATTTTTTCTTTTCACCAGCTTTAGGAACTGTTATTTCAATATGTTCATCTTTCCAATCCAACTCAAAAGGAACTATTATTTCTTTACTGGTGCTATGATATGCTTCTCTCACTTCAGCTATGGCAAAACTCAATAATTCATCATTTAACTCGTCAAGCTTTTTCTTAATCTCAAAGGTTTGGGTTTGAATTATCATACCATTCGATAATTTAAGATAATTGACGAATGCAAATTTATCATCACTTACTATGCTAAACACATCCACATCATTGGGAATACCCGTCACAATGGTTGATTTATTTTGGTAATTATCCAATACATCCAACTTCTTTTTGTATTGGGCTGCTTGTTCAAATTTTAGATTTTCAGCCGCCTCATTCATGTGTTTCTTGAGATGTTGATTCACCTCAGCAAGATTACCTCTAAGGATATTCTTAATCTGCTTTATGTTCTGATAATACTCATCTTCACTTACCAATCCCACACATGGGGCTTTACAATTACCTATGTCAAATTCCAAACACGTTTTAAACTTGTTACTTTTAATATTTTCTTCGGTTAGGGATAGATTGCATGTTCGCAGTGGATACAAGGCTTTGATTGTATCAAGTATGGCATGCATCATGGTTCCGTTGGCATATGGACCAAAATATTCAGATCCATCCTTAATATGATTTCGAGTATAAAATATCCTTGGGAATTTTTCCTTCTTTATGCAAATAAAAGGATAGGTTTTATCGTCCTTTAGATTGATATTGAATTTGGGTTGATACTTCTTGATGAGCGAGTTTTCAAGCAATAAGGCATCAATTTCTGTTTCTACAAGGGTAAATTGAATATCCGCAATTTTACTAACCATGACGGCTGTTTTGCGGTTTTCATATTGTTGCTTATTAAAATAGCTGCTAACCCTTTTCTTTAAACTTTTGGCCTTTCCAATATAGATAAGATTCTTTTCCTTATCATAGTATTTATAGATACCAGGGGAATCAGGAAGTCGGGATATTATATTTACAAGGTAAGCTGTGTGCATGAATGGCAAAAATATGTTTTATGATACAAAGTATATAAAACAAAAAAAAGCTACACGATTTAAGTTTTGAAATTGACAACTATTTTAGGCTAGGAATTATTTTTCATGCTTGCTATAATAGTTTTGCCATAAGATTAAGTAAAGAATAAAAATGATTATTCTAAAAACCTATGCATAATTTAAATTACTTTTTGCACATGCAAACCCAAGCATCTGGTACCTCTTCTTGAACTTGATTCAGAGTCTTTGAAACTTCATTCATGCTTGAGAAAGATCCCACAGTGACCAATTTAAAATGAAATTTCTTAGGTTTTACGACCTCTGAATTTTTGTATCCATTGTTTTTAAATTGCTCTGAAAGAGCAGTTGCTCTTTTGCTGTGTCTAAATGCACCTACAATAATATAGTATACAGAATCACCATCATTTGATATTGATGAGGAATAATTTTGAAGATTAGGTTGAACAATCGATTCTACTTCAATTAGAGGTTTTTGAGATAAAACAGATGAATCAATTTTTATCTGGGGTGAAGATTTACGGTCCACCACTTTGACTTCTTTTTTGGGAAGTACTACTTTGAGGTCATTCATTTCAGAATTTTTAGAATTAAATAATTCTTCAAACTTTGAAGATAAATTCATTTTAGAAAGTGCATTATTCAGAGGTGCTACTGGGTAGGTTTCTAGCAAAATATAAGCATTAAATAAAAGCACCACTATCATAAAAGTAGCTAAAAGTGTATACCAAATACTTGGCCTCTTCTTTTTGGCAGTTCTATATAATTTTTGAGTTTCGTTTGTTTCTTTTAATGTATTTTCTGTGATTGTTCTAACCTTTTCTAATGGTAATCCAATAGCATGAAGAGAACCTTTATTAGAATGCAATTGCAAAGGCTGCAATCCAAAAGATGTCATTAAAAAATTAGTTCGGCTATTTGGAATAAATTGAAAACTATTTGAATCATTTAAAATAAAAGTACCCAAAAGGTCAATTTCTATTCTCTTTTCATTATTTAAATTCTGCAAGAATGCTTGCAATTCAATATCAATTAATTTGATAGAATCCGCATAAGATATTTTCAATTCATCAGCAATGAAAGTAGCCAATAAACCATCATTTAAATTCAGTTTTTGATTAAAAGATACTTTTCTAATGCTCGGGAGCATCATTTCTGAAATAGGATCAATACTAGCATATTCAGCATGTAACAAAAATCCTCCAAAATTTGGCACAACCACACAATCATAGATATGCAGCAGGTGAATCACATAATGCCAAATATTTTTATCTTCTGCTGTTTTCAATTCTAGCTTAATTTCTTGTAACAAATTAACAAATTGTTACGTTGTCGCAATTAACAACCTATTAACAAATTATTTACCCTTATCCCTAAAAAAATGTGCAAATAACATGTGATTGAAGCAGATAAAATATCGACATCCCTTAATTTGTATAAAAAAAGCGCCCACGAGGTTCGTGAGCGCTTTGAATAAATTAAAGGTTATATTTATCTTTGATAAACTGGAGTTGCTACTTCAACCTCCTTATAATCAACAATTTTATATCCTAATTTCTCTAATGGTTTTTGGATTTTTTCTTTATCACCCACAATCATGTAAATCATTTTTTCTGGGTTAAGGTTTTCCTTGGCCATTTGATTTATTTCTTCCTTAGTTAGGTTTTTTATGATACCATTTTGTTGTTTGATATAATCCGAAGGTAAACTCAACTCTACAACACGGTTTAAGAAACCTGCTTTTTGACCATTGGTTTCATAACGCAAGGCATCAGATTGAGTAATTGAAGATTTCATAAACTTCATTTCATCATCTGTAATTCCATTTTCACGGAATCCGTTAACTTCATTCATAATCTCTTTCATTGAGCTGTCAGTTGAAGAGGTGCGAACTGAGGTTGAAATAATGAAGTAACCTTCATAATCTTTGTATGCAGTATATCTGGAGTTAATACCATAAGTAAATCCTTTGTCTTCGCGGAGGTTTAGGTTCAATCGGCTATTGAAACTTCCACCCAATGGATAGTTCATTGCTGTTGATTTAAAATATTTATCATTCCAATCATATTTCATACCTAAGTTACCTAGACGAATTTCTGATTGAGCTGCTTTGTATTTATCTACCAAATAGATTTGTTTGTTGTTCGCAGTAGATTGAGGGAAGATAGGATTAACAGGGAATTTTACATTTTTCTTCGGCCAGTTTTTCATAAAAGCCATTTTAGCAAGAACCTCTTCTTTACTAACATCACCAACAATTGTTAATGTAGCAAAATCAGGTGCATAAAATTGGTTATAATATGTTTGAACATCTTTTACGGTAAGCGCTTTAATTGATTTTAGCGTACCATCTTCTGGCTCACCATAAATGGTTTTACCATACACCAATTTACTAAATGCTAAATCTGCATTATAAGTTGCATCCGTTTTACGAGAGTTAATACTTTGGTATGCTTGAGATTGATTCAATTTAAAGTCTTCTTGAACAAATTTTGGACGCATTAATTTTTCTTCTAATAACTTCAAAGTTTGGTCTAAGTTCTTTTTCAAGCAACTAACTTGAACGATTGTAGCATTTTTTCCTGCATTAAAATTGATACTAGCACCAATTTTGTCCAATTCATTTTCAAAAGCTTCTGTGGTATAGTTTTGAGTGGCTTCACCCATCATGTCAGCAGTTAGGCTTGCTAAACCTGTTTTTGCTGGGTCGCCAACAGCCACATTTCCGCCTTTCATTGATAATAATATATTTACGATTGGGCTTTCTGATGATTTAGAACCGATTACTTTGATACCATTATCCCAACTTTCTGTGAAATAATCAGGAACGATTGGGGATTTACCTTCGCCTACTTCAGGACGCTTGCTTCTATCAAAATTATCTTTGGGAGTAGAGTAGCTTAAACCTTTATACTCCAACTCGGTTGAAGATCTGGTACCTGAAGTGGTAACCGCTTTGGTTTCTTCTTTCTCTTTTCCACCGCTAGCTGCATTTGTTCTCTTAGGGAAAACATTAACCATTGCATAGTTTTTACCTTTGATATATTGATTAAATACACGCATAACATCTTCTTTAGTAACCTTATTATACCTTGCTATTTCATCATTCAAGTTATAATTATTTTTACCCAAGTACCACAGTTGGCTTAATTGAGAAGCGCGGGCACCAATGCTTTGGTTTGATGCAATTATTTGAGTTTCATATTGACCTTTTGCTCTATTTAAATCGTCATCATTAATCCCATTTTTTTCAAATTCATCTAAAGTAGATTTCATTAAAGTCTCAGCATCTGTCTCGCCATCAGGGAAGGTTACCATTTGAATGGTAAACTCACCAGATAACTCTGATGTGCTATTAAATACATTGGCTTGAACAGCTTTTTCGGTTTTAACAAAATTCTTGTAGAAAATAGAGTTATTACCATTTCCTAGTGCAAAAGCCAAAATGTCTAATGCCGGTTCATCTGGATGAAATGATTTTACACTTGGAAATACCACATAATATAATGGTAAATACACGTTATCACCGTAGTTTGCATATTTGTTATCTGGCAATCGAACTGGCTCTATGCGCATATTTTTCACTTCTGGTCCTTTTGGAATTGGGTTAAAATATTTTTCAGTTAACTTTAAAACTTCGGATGGATTTATATCCCCTGCAACCACAACACAAGCATTATTAGGACCATACCAACGCATGAAGAAATTTTTCAAATCTTCAACATTCACTGCATCTAAATCTTCCAAGTAACCAATCGTTGGCCAGCTATAAGGATGGCGATCTGGGTATAAAATTTGATCTTTGATTTCATCGGTTTTACCGTAAGGAACATTATCAACACGCTGACCTTTTTCATTCTTAACGGTTGATCTTTGTACTTCAAATTTCTTTTGGGTAACCGAATCAAGCAGGTAGCCCATTCTATCAGCCTCTAACCACAAAGCAGTTTCTAAATAGTTAGCAGGCATGGTTTCAAAATAATTGGTTCTATCACGATTGGTAGTGCCATTCATTTGTCCACCCGCACCTTGAACGATTTTAAAATGCTCTTCATCTTTCACATGAACAGAACCTTGAAACATCATATGCTCAAAGAAATGTGCAAAGCCTGATTTACCGGCAGATTCGCGAGCAGAACCTACGTGATAGGTTACTTCAACATGAACGATTGGATCACTATGATCTTCATGAATAATTAAGGTTAAGCCATTTGGCAAACGATATTTTTCGTATGCAATTTTAACTTCACCTGGCACGGCTGCTACTTTTTCAAGTAATACCGGCTGATTGGGATTGACAGCAGCAGGAGCTTGCGCATTGGTTTTAATTGTGGCGAAAGCCGAAAATAAAAACACGCCTGCATAAAGTATTGATTTCTTCATATTTTATTTTATTTCGAAGTTTGGGGCAATTTATTTGATATATTTTATTTTATAAAAGATTTTTAACAAAAGGTACATTTATCTTTTAAAAGGCATTTTTAGGAAGCAGCTAAAATAAACAAATCAATATAGTTAAAACAAAAAATGCACTTTATACTAAAATAAAGTGCATTCCTCATTGTATGATATAAGTATTATGCGGAAGCAACTGACTCAGTCGCCACCTCTTTAACTACTTTTTCAAATTTCTGCATAACTAATTCACAAGAACGACCTACGCTTATTTTGATATTTTGATCTTTTAACCACTCAGCTACAGCCTCATTTGAACTTAAAACACCATACAAATCGCTTGCTACAGCTGTTGTATTGCTTTTGTTTATTGGCTTACCATTTACTAATTCGAGACTAAAAACGTATCCTAATTTATTACGAGCCCCTGTACTTTCAAACTCATGTTTATAAATTTGAAGTTTTTGCTCCCCATCTACTGTTTTCTTAAGTAGCAATCTAATAACGGGAAGGTATTTCTTCCACAACTGTGTATACATGCCTGCGTCTCTCATATATGCTTATTTTTCCTCGGTGGTTAATTAAGTTTTCAAACATAGGCAATTATTGGCAGCAATAATCAATAATTTGAAATTTATGATAAAAACTATGTAATGTTTTTATGAATTTTAATTTGAATAAGATAAAACCCAGAAAAACGTAAATAAAATACTACATAAAATGGCAAAAATAGAACTTATGACAAGTTTCACATAAGTGCGTAGGAGTAATCTGTTAGCATTATGTATGTTTGCAAATACAAAGCAAAATATAAAATTAATGAATCAAGTTATATTTCAAGGAGAGCATTTATTATGGGGAAATCTAGGCCATACTGCAATCGTACTATCTTTTATTTCTTCTATTTTAGCGACCATTGCATTTTTTTTGGCTGAGAAAAACCCCTTAGATAAAAGTTGGGGTCAAATTGCTAAATACTCTTTCCAGCTCCATAGTTTAGCCGTTATATCAATTATCAGTATCTTATTTTACATCATTCATCAACATCTTTTCGAATATTATTATGCATGGCAACACTCATCTAGAGATTTACCTGTGCATTTTATGATTTCTTGTTTCTGGGAGGGTCAAGAAGGAAGTTTCTTGTTGTGGATTTTCTGGCAAATGGTAATTGGTCAAATATTATTAAAAACCGCTAAGGGATGGACCAATTCAGTAATGGCATTGGTTATGCTTTCTCAAATAGCCTTAACTAGTATGCTTTTGGGAGTAAAAATATTGGGTTATAAATTAGGTAGCAGCCCTTTTGAATTACTCAGAAATATGATGGGTGAGGCTCCTATTTTTAAACAAGCCGACTATCTATCTAAAATTAAAGATGGCAATGGTTTGAATCCTTTGTTGCAGAACTATTGGATGGTGATTCATCCGCCTACGCTTTTCTTTGGATTTGCTACAACAGTTGTACCTTTTGCCTATGCCATTGCTGGATTATGGAGAAAGCAATTTACAGAATGGCTAAAACCAGCTCTACCGTGGGCCTTAGTAAGTACTATGGTTTTAGGCACTGGAATCATTATGGGTGGATTTTGGGCTTATGAAAGTTTAAGTTTTGGAGGTTATTGGGCATGGGATCCTGTTGAAAACGCTTCTCTTGTCCCTTGGTTGATTTTGATTGCAGGCGTACATGTGATGATTATTTACAAGCATTCAGGTAATTCGCTTTCTGTGGCATTTATACTTATAATTACTACTTTTTTATTAGTGCTTTACGCCACATTCCTTACCCGATCAGGAATTTTAGGTAATTCATCGGTTCACTCTTTCACTGATTTGGGTATGAGCGGACAGTTATTGGTTTTCTTACTAATTTTTGTTGTTCTATCAATAGTCTTGATGATTATTAGATGGAAGTTAATTCCGAAATCGAACAAAGATGAAGATATCTATACAAGAGAATTTTGGATGTTTATTGGAAGTTTGGTATTAGTAATTTCAGCTTTTCAAGTAATATTAACAACTTCTATTCCTGTGTTTAATAAAATCTTTGATGCAAAATTAGCTCCACCGGCTGACATCATCAACCATTATAATAAATGGCAAATGCCAA
>RGVD01000280.1 GCA_010027395.1 Bacteroidota bacterium | reverse complement strand
AGGTCTTAAAATTTTCTCCATCCATTACACGTTGCCTTAACTCAAGTATTTTCTCTTTGGCAGCATCTTTTGATGCCTTTGATACTTTGGGCTCAATTATAATTTGCGAAACTTCTAATTCTGCACTGTATAAGGGCAAACTGTCCCTCGACATTTGGTTGTAGTAATTCTTTATATCTGTGGGAGTAACCTTTACATCCTTGATGATTTTGCGCTGCATTTCGCCAATCAACTGGGTGTTGCGTATTTTTGCAATGGTTTTCCCATAAAAATCTTCTAAGCCTTTTTCACCACCAAATTGCTTAGCAAAATATCGGATTCTTTCTTCCAATTCAGCATCCACACGGTCTTCATTAATTTCAACACTATCCACTTGTGCTTTCACAAGCATCAAGTTGTCGGTTAACTTTCTTGTAAGAATATCACATTTGATGGTATCGCCCATAGGACCATACTCGCGCTTTAGATTTTGGTATTCAAACTCTACTTCGCTATGCAAAACTATCTTATCAGCCACCACAGCCACTATCTCGTCAATTACCTGACCCGCTTTAGGCTGAGCAAAACTTTTTGTACCCAAAAGTATGAGCGCAAAAAACAATATGGTCTTAAAAAAATAGTTTATGCTTGGCTTGTTTATCATTTTAAAATGGCTGTAAATATAGGCAGCACAACGAGATTAAATAAATAAATCCGTCAAAGCAAAGAAAGCCTAATAAATAAGCCCGATGCCATGACGGATTTTGTAATTAGTTTAGTTAGTGTATAAACCGCGAATGGTTTCTTCGTTTACTTGTACAGGGTATTTAGTTCTTAACTCTTTGATCCATTCTTTTTCTAAGTAGTTTTGATAGTCAGAAGTAGCAATGCCTTTAGCTTCTTTCAAAGTTTTACTTTCAGAAGGAAGAGTTCCAATTACCCAATAGAATTTATCATTCTCACCTTCTTTAGGAATATCAACCAAACCTTTTTTGTCCCATAGTTTCTCTGCAGTAGCATCTGTTTTTTCAGATTTAGTATCTCTGAAACTCACTGTACCAGCTACTTTTTTGTTCAATTTAGCTTGAATTTCATCTGTTGATTTACCCTTTTGCAACATTTTGATGGCATCGACTTTAGCCTTGGCATTTAGGCAAGTGAAAGTTTGGTAATGAACGCGTTCTTTCCACATGTATTTGCCTTTGTTGTTTTCATAAAACTTTTCTAAACCGGCAGTATCAGAAACAGCTTTGCTCCACACTTTTTTGTCAGTTAAATCGAATAACAAAATACCATCGTGATATTCTTTGTAAACATTGTTAAAGTCTTCGTATTTGTTCTCTAACATACTTTCTTCATAGGCCATGCACTTGTCGTCAGACCATGATTTAAACATATTTTGAACGATAACTTGAGTAGAACCTTTCTCAATAGGTGTTTGGTTAGCTTTCACATAAGCTGCAAAATCTTTTTGAGTGAATGTCTTATCACCAATAGTCAAAACAGGTTTGGCACCCATTTTATTTTCATCATAAGTCCAAGTTCCTTTTATGAAAGATGAATCTAAACCACTAGCAAATTCCTTAATATTAGCAGACAATTCTATGTAGTTGTTTTCTTTCTTTATTCTGTTTATCACAGCTACTTTTGAGCTTTGTGCGCGGCTATCTTTAGTAATTTTTTGTTTAATCACATCTTGCATTTCTTTAAAATCAGCAAGCGGTCTGCGTTCTGTCAATTTCACAATATGGTATCCATAATCTGTTTTGAAAGGCTTAGAGATTTCGTTTTCTTTCAAAGCAAAACTTATATCTTTAAAATTTTCAGGGTAACCGCTTAAGCTAGCCATCCAATTCATCACACCTTTGTTTGGTTTACTTCCTTCGTCTTGAGAGTATTTTTCAACCATAGCTTCAAAGGTTTCACCTGTCATAAGTTTTTGGTGGATAGAGTCTGCTTTGGATTTAGCATCGTTCCATTCTGTTTCTGATGGCTGAGGACTTACACTTACCATAATATGAGCTACTTTAACATCTCCTCTAGCAGTACGTCTATCGTTAACTTTCAAAATATGATATCCAAATTGCGTGCGGAAAGGAGCTGAAACATCACCTTTTGCTGTCTTGTATGCATGGGTTTCGAATGGATACACCATATTGAAAGCACCAAACCAACCTAATGAACCATAGTTTTTCTTAGCTGATGGATCTTCAGAATATTTTGAAGCTAAACTATCAAAGTTTTCTCCTTTTGCGTAGCGTTTTTTCAAGTCAAGCAATTTATTAAAAGCCGCTAAAGTATCAGCAGGAGACGCATTTTCGGTACACATGATTAAGATGTGACTTGCATTTACCTCTTGCTTCATCCTATCATACGCTTCATTTATTAAGTCGTCCGTAACTTTTTTGTCTGTTAAATAAGGAGTAGATAACTGCTTGCGATAGCCTGCCAACTCTGTTACAAATGTGGGATTGGTGTCCAATTGAAGGGCTAAAGCTTCTTTAACCTTTAATTTAAAATTGATATACAAATCTAAATACTCGCGCACTTCCTTTTCAGTTGGACTTGCTTTGTCTTTTCTGTTTTTGTTTAACAAACGCTCAAACTCATTTTTAAGTACCGATTCGTTAGCAAAACTAAACACCAAGGGATTGGGCTTTACTGTCGAAACTACGGCTGTTGGCTTAGCTTTAGCCGCATTTGGTTTTGTTTTTTGAGCAAAAGCATTGCTCGCCAAGATTACATTGAATGCTGCAATTACAAATACTATTTTTTTCATTTTGCGGATTAGTATGTTTTTTAAAGGAATGCAAAAATATGAAAATAGCAATGTGAAGCAAATTAGCCATACTTAATTTAAATTATATTTGCGGCCTTAATATTTACAATGCATGCTCGAAGATAAAAACACTACCTCAATTGAATCCGTTGGCGAATTTGGTTTAATAGATTTAATCACAGC
>RGVD01000279.1 GCA_010027395.1 Bacteroidota bacterium | reverse complement strand
ATATGAAATGTTTGAGCCAAGCGAAACCTTGGCAGAGGGCGAAATACTTTCATTAGAAGAAAAATTCTTGGCAGGACAAGGGCAAAACATAACCCCAAGTCGCTTTAGCAAAAATGCCAAAGCCCAACAAGAGATAAGCAAAAAAGTGCAAGATGAATTGAAGAAAACTGCCAAAGTTTTGAATGTGGAAGGGTATTGCCGTATAGATGCTTTTGTGAAGATTTTTGATAAGAATAGAGTTGAAGTAGTGATTATAGAAATTAACTCCTTGCCTGGCATGACACCTGCTACAGCTATCTTCCATCAATGTGCATTGAATGGCTATAAACCTTATGAGTTTATTGACAAAATAATTGACTTTGGAACAGAGAGGATGGGGAAATGATAAATGTGTGAATGTGAGAATTTGCAAATGTGTGAATTGATTTTACGCCCTTGTTGGTGTTGGGCATAGTATTGAGCGAGGCGCACCAACAAGTATATGATAAATACTGATGTTTGTTTGTGAATCAAAACCATCAGATGCAAAAACTGAACTCATTTGAGTAGGTTTGAATTAAAATTATTTACATTCGCAATACAAATATGAAAAATTACATATTAATATTCATACTATGCCTAATTGTTTTGGTAAGTAATGCTCAAACTGCTAATGATTATTACATGAAAGGTGTTAAAAAAAGCCAGTCAAATGACTATCGGGGGGCAATTGAAGATTTTACTAAAGCTATTGAATTATTTCCAGATATTAAGTATTACGAAAGAAGAGCATTCAATAAATATCTTGTAAAAGACTTTCAGGGAGCAATTGAAGATTTTACAAAAGTTATAAAATTAGATACGACTTGTTTTATTTGCTTTTCTAAAAGAGCAGATTGTAAGTTTTCTATTGGGGACTTCAGGGGAGCAATTGTAGATTTTACAAAAGCTATTGAATTAGAGCCTGATAATGATGGTATATTAACTTGTTACTGGACAAGGGGGATATGTAATGATAATATAAAAGACTATCGTGGAGCAATTGAAGATTACACAAAAGCTATAAAATTAGAGCCCGATTATTCCGAATTATATATTAACAGGGCTTTTACTTATCTTGATCTGGGTTTAAAAAATAGTGGTTGCTTAGATTTTAGTAAGGCGGGGGAATTAGGAGATAAAAATGCGATTTGGTATATCAAGGAATATTGTAAATAAACCCCAGCTCTTTCAAGTGTTAAGCGAAGCGTCACTTGGAAGGATAAATAATAAAAGTTTGTAACTTTCTAACCCATTATGCCCTTGTTGGTGTTGCGTATAAGATTAATCGAGGCGCACCAACAAGTATATGGTAAATACTTATGTTTGTTGGTGAAGAACATCCAAACAAATGCTAATTACAAATCTGCTCTGGCTTAGTTATAGTTTGTAAGCCAAACGTATAACTAGGATAAATTTTAATTTTCTTTTTCATAAAAAAATCCCATCTATGTATAAATTTTAAACAGAATGAAAAACTATAAAACCTTCTTATTCCTTTTTGTTTTTTTCTTATTGGGTTACAATGCCAAAAGCCAAATTGTATTCAAAGATGTGGCACAAATATTTTATAGCAATTGTTCAAGTTGCCATCACGCAGGCGGTGTTCAATTTCCACTTACAAGTTACTCTGAAATAAAAAATCAAACCTATGCAATAAGTGGCGACATAGCCTCAAACAGAATGCCACCATGGCCTCCAGATCCAAACTACAGACATTTTATCCGTGAGAAAATACTCAGTGCAACAGATAAACAAAAAATATTGGATTGGATATCGAATGGCTCTCTTGCAGGAGATACCACGTTAGCACCACCATCACCCGTATTTACAAAATCTCAATTAAATGGAACTCCCGACTTGGTGATTAAATTCCCCAAGGTGACAAGCACTTCAACCACCATCGACAAGTATTTTTGCATCAATGTTCCCAATGGTTTAACAAAAGATAGAATGATTAGGGCTTTTGAATATGTGCCAGGCAATACAGCTATTATTCACCATGCGGTTGTAACCATTGATACAACCAACAAGGCTGTGGATGACCTTTCTGGTAATTGCAACAATTTTCAAGGCCAAGTAAACATTGGAGATTATGCACCAGGCATGGGTCCCACAGTATTTCCAAACAAAGCTCCAGCCAAATTTGGCATGCGCTTGAAAGCAAACTCAACCATATCTCTACAATTACACATTCCTGAAGGCACTGCAGGAGAAACAGACAACTCAGAAATACACTTTTTCTTTTATCCTGAGAATGAAACAGGCGTAAGAGAAATGTTCTTCTCAACCTTGTTACAGAATTGGAGCTTCTCGATACCTGCCAATAAAGTAGTTAAATCGAGTGCATATTACCCTACCAATAGAACAGGTCTGCCAAAAGATTTAACTTTGTATTCAAGCTTTGGTCACTCGCACAATACTTGTACAAACATCGTAAACTATGCAGTGAAAGGAACTGACACCCTGCACTTACTCAAAATTCCTAATTGGGATTTTCATTGGCAAATGCAATACACCTATAACAGCTTGGTGAAAGTACCCAAAGGTTATAACATGGTAGCAGAACATATTTTTGATAACACTGCCAACAACCCAAGAACCCCTAATCACAACGACCCTGTAATGCCAGGTTTAAACACAGCTGACGAAATGTTATTTGACAGTTACATCTACACTTCATATCAAACGGGTGATGAAAACATAGACATTGCAGCCTTGCTAGCAAATGATCCATTGTTCAATACAAGCAGCATTCAAGAAAGTGAAAAAACATTAGCTCAAGTGAATGTGTACCCAAACCCATTTAGTCAAAGCACACAAATTGAATACAACCTAATAAGTACACAATTTGTTCAACTTAAAATATACGATTTGCAAGGCAAAGAAGTAAACCACTTGCTTAATGGGATTCAGTCGAGGGGGCTTCATACCATGACTTGGGAAGGAAAT
>RGVD01000278.1 GCA_010027395.1 Bacteroidota bacterium | reverse complement strand
ATATTGAACTCGAACCTTTTCAAAATCAATTGGATCAATTTGTTGTATCTGGTAGCCGTGAAGAGAAAATGATAGCCAGAGAAATCACTTCTATTAGCATTATCAAACCCTATTTAATTGACAATACAGCTTCTCAAGATTTATCTCAAGTTATCAATCGTATTCCAGGCATTCAAGTGGTAGATGGGCAAGCCACCATTCGAGGAGGTGTGGGTTTTAGCTTCAATACAGGAAGTAAGGTTTCGGTTTTATTGGATGATATGCCTCTTTTGGGTGCCGATTTAGGTGATGTAAGATGGAAATTCCTTCCCATTGAAGGGGCCGAACAAATTGAAGTTATCAAAGGTTCTGCTTCGGTTTTATATGGTTCATCTGCTCTCAATGGAACAGTGAATGTAAGAACAGGTTGGCCAGGCAAAAAGCCTCAAACCAAAATTCAATTCTACCAAGGTGTGATGCAGAATTTCGAAAGAAGTTATATCAATTGGTGGGATTCCTTGGCCGGAAAACCTAATTCAACTGGTTTAGCATTCAGTCACAAACAAGCTTGGGGTAATTTTGATTTGGTACTAAGCGGCAATATCACCAGCATCAACAGCCATTTGCAATACAATGACGAACACAGAATTAGAACCTATATCAAAACAAGATACAGACCTAAATCCATACCAAATCTGAGCTTTGGCTTAAATGCCAATATTATGCTTGACTATTCAGGTAGTTATTTTCTTTGGCAAAATGCTGATACCGGTTCTTTAAAGCAGTATAATGGAACTAAACCCATTGTCAACCTAAATCAAATCATCAGTATAGACCCTCATCTTGATTACAAGCATGGCAAAATGAGTCATGCCTTAAAGTTCAGATTTTACCAAATCAGGCGCATCATCGACAAAACAAAATTTCCTGATATGGATGATGCCATTGCCAATTTATACGCCCTTGATTACAATAACCGTATAAAATTCAACCCTCATTTCTCTTTAAATTCAGGCATTTATAGCACCACCATGTGGAGTGTTGGCAATGTGTATAAAGGTAGCTTTGCAGGAGGAAGTGCCGCTGTTTATAGCCAACTAGAATATAATTACAAACGTTTCACTTTCATTCTTGGAGGACGTTATGAATATTTAGTTACCGATACTATTCCAAACACTACAGGTCTGCTTAAAAGAATTGGTATCAACTATCAATTGGCTGAGAGAACCTATATCCGTACAAACTATAACGAGGGATATAGGGTACCTACCATTGGCGAAAAATATGTGAGTGATAGGGTTTCTACCCTTAATGTATTGCCCAACCCAAGCCTATTGCCCGAAAAAGGTTGGACTGCTGAACTAGGCATTCAACAAGGATTTAAGATAAGTAACTTTGTCGCTTCTGCTGATTTTGCCATGTTTATCCAACAATATGATAGCATGATAGACTTTAAATTTGACCAATGGATAAAAACTAGTTACTATTTTGACCCAAATACAGGGCAAATTGTGGTAACGCATGGTGTCATTGGATTTAAAGCCCAAAACGTTGGTAAAACAAGGGCTGCAGGCTTTGAGTTTTCGCTTACAGGCGAAGGCAAAATTAAGAATGTGATGATAAGAACCATTGCAGGATATACCTATTCCCTACCTGTAAACATTAGCTCAGATACCAAACTTGATGACCCTGGCTTTTATTTTGATAAATTTGTGAAAAGCTTTGGCACAGCTAAGATTGACAGTGGTTCATACTTATACAATGTATTGTTACCATACAGAAACAGAAGCATTGGCAAGGTAGACATTGAAGCTGAATACAGAAAATACAGCCTAGGTTATTCAATGTTTTACTATAGCATTTACGAGAAGATTGACAACTTAGTAGCAGTCTTGCCCGGTGTGAAAAGCTTCTTTGAGAGAGCAGGTACAGGAGATTATGTACACAATGTTCGTTTCAACTATTACCCAAATCAAAACCTAAGTTTAGGTATCCTAGTTAACAATATTACCAATCGTGAATACGCCTCAAGACCAGGTAAAATGGACCTTGCTAGGACATTCATTGTGCAGGTGAGGTATAAATTTTAGATACTAATTTCATAACAGATTCTTATTCTAACTTGGTTGCCAAATTAATACTCCTGCCTCAATCCCTACTCCTCCCCCCTAAAAGATCAACTAGCCTTTACCTGATTATCGGTGTATTTAGAAGGGCATTTTAATAGAATCTTAGATGCTTCAAAATGGTCGCCTTCCATGCTACCCACAATCACAATTTTTTCGCTTCTTTCAAAGTCGGTTGGCTCGGGGTTGTGGTACACCACTTTGCTTTCTTTACCCTTTTCGTCAATCATATAAAAGCTAAAAAAATTGGCATCTTTCTTAGGGTCGTAGTACTTTTCTTTAGTACGATTTAAGGTTCCCACCACATGGTATTCTTTACCATTATTCTCTGCTGCCATGGTAAAATCTTCGTAGGTGCTGGCATCACCATACATACTAAGTATGGCGGCAATCGAAATAGCTATTAAGGCAATAGCAATGATATGCGTCTTTTTCATGTATTAAACTTTAATTATGCTTTTTCAATTTTGGCCAATTTGCGGTCAAGACGGATTAAATAAACGGTGATACCTAAAAACAAAATTGACATGACTGCTACCACTACATACAGTTTTCCTGAGTTAGATGCATCAGGAAGTTCGCTGCTATGTATAGCTTGAAGAAGAATTAGATTTAAAATATTTGCCATGATTAATTATTATTTTTTTTATGTTCGATAAATAAGGTGCGGATACTCAAATCCGACATCCAAAAACCTATGAGTGACCAACCGATAACCGCAGGATAAAACACCATACGCAAACGACTATCAAGGTCATAACTGTTAAAACCTGGGTTTCCACCATTACCTGGGTGCAAGGAATCAGTCAGGCGAGGTAAAACAAATACCAACACAATAAAAACAGGGAAACTGAAAATATTGTAAACAGCCGAAACGCGGGCTT
>RGVD01000277.1 GCA_010027395.1 Bacteroidota bacterium | reverse complement strand
TAAAGATATTCAAACAATTGGAAACAAAAACAATAGACTGGTCAGACTTCGAAAAAATTGATATAAGAGTAGGCACCTTTCAGCAAGCCGGGGTATTCGAGGAAGCTAAAAAACCTGCATATAAACTGTTAATTGATTTAGGTGAATTGGGAAAAAGAAAGTCATCAGCCCAAATAACAAAACTCTATAAAACTGAAGACTTAATTGGAAAACAAATAATGTCAGTTATCAATTTTTCACCCAAACAAATTGCAAATATGCAAAGTGAGTGCCTTATACTTGGTGTGATAGATGGAGATGTGGTTACACTATTAACGAGTGACAAACCTGTGAAAAATGGATTGAGAATAGCATAATAAATAGCCTTGTCTAAAATAATTGGTGAATGATAAGATTATTTCAAATACTTATTTACCAACTACCACTTGAACCTCCACCCCCAAAACTACCTCCTCCAAAACCACCAAATCCTCCAGAATCACCCCCTCCACCTGAGAATCCACCACTTCCAAAAGAACCCATAAAAGGAGAACCAAAGCCTCCATAAAATCCTCCACCACCGCGTCCGCCTTTGTTTCTGAAGGCAAATAAAATGATCAGGATAATAATTATAAAAATAATTGTACCCGCACTTGGACTTTTTTTATTCTTTTTACTTGGAGAATCGTTTACATATTCCCCTCGGGCAGCCATAAATATCACATCAGTGCCTTGGTCTAAACCTTCGTAGTAATTTCCCGCTTTAAAATTGGGTTTAAAATAATCTTCTCTTATTTTTCTTGTAAGCGCATCGGTGATGATAGCCTCCATGCCATAACCAGTGTGGATGGACATCTTTCTATCATTCATGGCCAAATAAATCAGGATACCATTGTTCTTGCCTTTTTGACCAATGCCCCAATTTTCAGCTAATCGTTGGCAATAATCATCGATATCATCGTCTTCAAGACTTGGCTCGGTTACAACAACAACTTGCGTGGAAGTGGAGTCGTTATAGGCCAGTAATTTTCTTTCGAGGGCTGCATTTTGCTCTGGAGATAAAACACCCGCGAAATCATTTACCAACTTAGGCGGATTGGATTTGCTTGGGATATCCTTAGCAGAAGCGCTAATGAAAAATAAAAGGGCAGCAAAAATTTTAATTATATTACGCATCAGCTTGTCCTCCAAATGAAATGTCATTGCTCAATTCATTGCTATCATTGCTTTGATAAGGAAAAAAAGACTTTAGCTTCTCCCCTGCTTTGGCAATACCTTCAACCAATCCTTCTGCAAAATTATCTTGCTTAAAATGAAGTGTCAAAATATCCCTCACCTCGTTCCAAAAGGCATCCTTCACTTTATTATGTATACCTTCATCTCCCACAATTGAAAACTTTTTATCCTTGTAAGCTAAATAAAAAAGCACCCCATTTTTCTGTTCGGTTTCATGCATTTTCAATTCAGCAAACACCTGCAAAGCCCTCTTATAGGCATCACCAGCGCACTTGGGCTCAACATGCAGGCGTATCTCACCTGATGTATTCAATTCTGCAAGCCTAATGGCCTCAATGATACTTTCTTGTTGCTTTTTGTTAAACACAATTTGGGATTTAATGAGTTAATTAAACAAAGCGAAGCAATCTTTAACAGATTGCTTCGCAGCTAATATTATGTTTGTGAAATTAGAATTTTACCTCTGGAGCTTTTTCAGCTCCTTTGTCAGCCTCGAAATAACCTTTCTTTTCAAAGCCAAACCAACCTGCATAAATTATTTGAGGGAATTTACGAACGTATGAATTGTAATCTTGCACAATCTCATTGAATTTCTGACGCTCAACTGTAATTCTGTTTTCAGTACCCTCCAATTGACTTTGCAAATCGCGAAAACTCTCGGTAGCTCTTAATTGAGGATAGTTTTCAGTTATCATCAACAATTTGCCTAAGGCTTGGCTAATCTGACCCTGAGCAGCTTGGTATTTCTCAATATTTTCAGGAGTTAATTTATCTGGATCTATTTTCACTTGGGTAGCGCTAGCGCGAGCTGCAATTACTTTTTCAAGCGTTGATGATTCAAAATTTGCAGCACCTTTCACTGTATTTACTAAATTTGGAATCAAGTCCATTCTGCGTTGATACACATTTTCAACCTGTCCCCAGGCCTTGCTTACCGTTTCTTGTTTTGTTACCATGTTGTTGTAACTGCCACAGCCATTAAATACCAGCAATAGCAGAACAGCTAAGATACCTAACAGAATAATTGTTCCTTTTTTCATTGTTATAGTTTATTGTTAATTTGAGTAAGGCAAGATACAAAATGATTACCAAATACAAATACATGACAAAATGTTTGTTTGGCAGAAAAGAAACATTGGTAGCATTAGTAATATGTGATTGCCCAAAACAATATACTTAATTAGAGCAAATGAACCCAAACTAAAAAACAGTTTACCAAGCATAAGTTGAAGCCTCAAAAACTGAAATACCGGCCAAGTTTAATAGCTTGCAAGATTATTTTGGTTCCAAATACAATTTGCAAAGCATCTCTAAGCTTCGAGATGCCCTAAGGAAGACTTAAAAGAAAGAATTACAATCTTTAAAACAAATTAATAATTATTGAAATGCAATGCTAGAGGGCGCTTATAAGAGCAAAATTAACATCCATATTACAACTCGTTCGCTAAAGGAGGGAATTACAATAGCAAACTGCTAGCGCCTATTTAGGTTTGACTAGGTTAGCAGATTGCAAATCTGCATTTATCTATGCTTCGAGATGCCCTGCGGAACATCTCGAAGAGCGGTTGTTAAAAACGCTACCTCATATACAATCTTAGTTGCGGTGGATTGGCTTGGCTTTAGACAACGGATAGTAGAGGTTGTTTTATATTTATACT
This sequence comes from Bacteroidota bacterium, assembly GCA_010027395.1. Lineage (GTDB taxonomy): Bacteria > Bacteroidota > Bacteroidia > UKL13-3 > UKL13-3 > RGVD01. The sequence goes on along the minus strand of RGVD01000277.1, from coordinate 128 downwards.
TGACTTACTTTCGTGGAAACTCATACAAACAATATTAATTTTTAAAATACTATGTTGAAGCAAATCATTACAATTTTATTTTCGTCTATTTTTGTATCGCTTTTGGGACAAAATTCAAGCCAATTAAA
>RGVD01000276.1 GCA_010027395.1 Bacteroidota bacterium | reverse complement strand
TACCACAAATGAGTATCCTGAACTTTTGATTTTTTTCAATCAGTCTAGGATAAATTTCATCTGCAATAAAAGCCACGGCTTCATAATTGGGTTGGTAGCTTAGGGTTGAAAAAAACAAAATGATACTTGTATCGGCATCAATTGAATGCCTTTGTTGCAAGGCTTTCTTGGCGTTGTTATTTATGTTTGGTTGGCTTTCTAGTTCAATCCCATAAGGACATAAAAAGGTTTTGGAAGGTAGAATGTAAAATTCATTTATGGCTTTGGCTTGATCTATATCACTTACAAATATGACCAAATCAGACATGCGATACACAAACTTTTCATACATATACAAGATGGTCCACCAAGATTTGCCCATACTTTTAAATCTTAAATATTCGATGTTGTTACTGCGCAAATAAATTTTTTTGCGAGTAAACATTTTGATGAAAGGCATTAACCATCCTAGCCAAGGCTGATCAAAAAATACATAATCCGCTTTGGTCTGTTTAATAAGTTTGATGATGGTAAAGATCAAACCCACATTCATATAGCGCCAAGCTTTGAAACGCATGCCAAAAATCAATTTGAAGTGCAAACTTTCAGGTTTGAAATTTTGGCTATATGGGTCAACAGTAAAAACGGTTACCTTGTGTTTTTGTGCAGTATAGTTAAGTATATTTAAGGTTGATATTTCACCCCCAGTGGTGGCAGGTAAAAAAGGAAATGAAATAATGGCGAGTATGTTTTTTGGTGCATTCACTCATACAAATATAGGACTTATGGAATTTTCTGATGCGATGTTGGCTTAAGTTTTTGGACTATTATAGAAACTTAGGATTCAGTTCGGTTCGTTAATCCATTGAAAATGCTTACTTTTGCAGCCAGAAAGAAAGTTAAAAATGGCCGAATCAAATTTTGTAGATTATGTGAAAATATGCTGTCGCACGGGGAAAGGTGGGGCAGGAGCCATGCACTTACACCGAGATAAACGCACAGCCATGGGAGGCCCTGATGGGGGAGATGGGGGTAGGGCCGGTCATATTATTTTGCGAGGTAATAGCAATATGTGGACCTTGCTTCATTTAAAATACCGCAAGCATATTTTGGCAGAACCTGGTGGAAACGGAGATGCCGGCAGACGCTCAGGTGCTGATGGAAAAGATGAGATATTAGATGTGCCACTGGGAACTGTAGCCCGTGACGCTGAAACTGGTGAGTTTCTTTTTGAAGTAACCAAAGATGGAGAGCAGCATGTTTTACTACGCGGTGGTAGGGGAGGTTTGGGAAATTTTCATTTTAAAAATTCAGTAAATCAAACACCAAGATTTGCTCAGCCGGGTGAGGATGGCAAAGAAGAATGGAAGATATTAGAACTAAAAGTATTGGCAGATGTCGGTTTAGTTGGATTGCCCAATGCAGGAAAATCAACCCTTTTATCAGTTATAACTGCTGCCAAACCTGAAATAGCAGATTATCCATTTACCACTATAGTACCTAATTTGGGTATAGTAGAATACCGCGATTATAAATCTTTTGTGGTGGCCGATATACCCGGTATTATTGAAGGAGCGCATGAAGGAAAAGGATTGGGAACAAGGTTTTTAAGACATATTGAACGTAATGCTACCTTACTTTTTATGGTGCCTGCCACTTCTGAAAATATAAAAGCTGAGTACAATGTATTGTTAAAAGAACTTAAACTATATAACAAAGAGCTAGCTGATAAAAAGCGATTATTGGCCATAACAAAATGTGATTTGGTAACTGAAGATGAATTGGCAGTTATAAAAAAATCATTGCCTCGTGTACCACACATTTTAATTAGTTCGGCTACTAATCAGTCTATTGATAAATTGAAAGACAAACTTTGGTCTTTAATAAATGACTGATAAATATTAAGAAATTCTTATTAACTTTAATTTATGGTTTTAATTACTACCTTTGATACTTCAAATAATACTAATAAAAAATAATGAGCACACCACAAACAGGAACTGTAAAGTTCTTCAACAAAGAAAAAGGTTTCCGATTCGAACGAAGAAACTTTTGTACACCAAACAGGTTTAATTCACGAAATTCAAGAAAACGACCGTGTACAATTCAACCTTGAAAGAGGTAAAAAAGGCATGAATGCTGTTAATGTAGAACGTATCTAATTTTAACAAAACACACAAGTATATTTTAATATCACTTTTGTAAAGAATAAAAAGCGTTGGTAAACTTATTGTTTGCCAACGCTTTTTTTATTCATAATTGTTTATTTTCGACCCAATTAAAATAAAAAAGATGATTAAACAAACTACTAAAACTAAGTTAATTGCTATTGTGTTTACATTTTTGGCTTTAATTTTTTCTAATGACATTTTCACATATTCATCTAACCCACCGACAGGCTATACAGGGGGACCCAGTGAAAGTAATTGTACCAGTTGTCATTCAGGAACAGCATCTAGCACAGGCAATATTAGTATAACAGGATTACCATCGGCTTACGCACCAGGAACAAACTATTCATTATCGGTAAATGGTGCTTCGGTGGCCACAACCTCTATAAATGGATATGAGTTAATTGTATTAAATTCTGGTAATAACTCAACTGGAACATTAACAGCAGGTTCAACTTCGTCAACAACAACAGCAACTAGAGTTTATTTACGCCATTCTAGCTCCTCAGCCAATACATGGTCATTCAATTGGACTGCACCTGCGCAAGGAACCGGTACAGTTACTTTTTATTTATGTTATGTTGCATCAAACAATTCTGGGGGAACAAGCGGAGATCAAACCTATGTAAAATCATTTACATTAACAGAGCAGCCTTCCAATATGCCAACTGCTACCATATCACCTTCAGCTACGGCTGTTTGTATAGGCGATACCTTAACATTAACTGGAGGCGGAATTAATAGCCCAACTGGCTTTAGTTGGACCATGGCAGGTGGTACACCGAGTATTGCTAATACACAAGTGACTAAAGTAGTTTATGCTACCTCAGGATTAAAAACCATTTCATTAACAACCTCTAATGCGAACGGAACAAGTAG
>RGVD01000275.1 GCA_010027395.1 Bacteroidota bacterium | reverse complement strand
GTCTCGTGGGCTCGGAGATGTGTATAAGAGACAGAAATTAGATGGCTTTAATATTTCGTTTATGCTAATTCATTTTAAGGAAGTGATAATTTTTTCAGGTGTATCAATAATACTATTTTATCATACCTAATTCAACTTTCAACAACGTCAAAATTAAGAATTTTTCGACAAAAAACATGTAATTATTATAAAATTACAAATAATTAACATAGACTGATGTTTACAAAAAAAAAAAGACATGCTTAACACATGCCTTTTTCTAATTGAATTTAATGATTTATTTTACGGTTTGTACGTTTATTGCATTAATTCCTTTTTGACCTCTTTCAGTTTCAAACTGTACTTTGTCGTTTTCTCTAATACGATCAATTAGACCTGATGAATGTACGAAAATGTCTTCACGTCCTTCATTTGGTGTGATAAATCCAAAGCCTTTTGTTTCGTTAAAAAACTTTACTGTTCCTTCTTGCATTGTGTTATTTATTAAATTTGAAGTCGCAAGATATGTAATTAATTGAGAAACAAGTTTTTTTATTATTTACAAAGTGATGTATTCGCCCTTCAACTTAGGTAAAACGGGGCATATATTTTTTTGCAAACAGAATTCTACATCATCCGTTTGTGAATTTAACAAGGTAAATCTCTTTGCGTGTGAAGATTTTCTGACCATTTCAAGCAAATCATTCTGGTTGTTTACAAAGAAATTATCAGCGCTTATAGCAGCATCACAATCTATTTCAAATTTGTGTTTTATTGCTGATACGACAGCACCAGCAAACAAAGTATCTTCGATATTATATTTATCCTTCCAACCTGAACATAATAAAATGATTGATTTATCTTGCTCTAATAGCCAATTGCAGAGCGTTTCAATATTTAGAAATGACCCAATAACGATTTCACTGGCTTCCATTTTTTGAGAAAGTTTAATAGCCTTTGTTCCATTGGTGGTTGTAAAAGCTACACTTTTCCCAATTAATAAGGGATTTTGATATTCAAATGGAGAATTTCCCATATCAAATCCATCCACTTTAAGTGCATTTCTTTCAGCAGAAATTACAAAATCAAAATCTTTAAAGATTCTACACTCTTCGGGACTTGAACTGGGGAGAATGCGCTTAACACCCGTATGAAAGGCAACACACATTGTACTTGTAGCCCTTAAAATGTCTATGACCACAACTATTTTACCTTTCACCTCATATAGAGGCAATAGGGCTGGGGTATACACCACTTCTATTGATTTCATCATGGCATTAAAGTCATTTACATTTTCTTAAGCGCCAAAATTGAAAAATCACTATTCACTTTCTTGATTGTATTAGTTAAATGTCCCAAACCTGTTATTTCCATTTCAACTACATCTCCATTTTGAAGCCATTGCGGTGTATAGTTCGGATCATTTAGCAATCCAGTACCATTCAGTTCTAAAAAACATCCTGTACCCACAGTACCACTTCCAATAACGTCACCAGGCAATATATCTGCACCATAAGCACATCTTTCAACTATTTCAGCAAATGTCCAATCCATGTCGCCCATATTGCCCTCACTCACCATTTTACCATTTACCCAACATTTCATGCTAAGATTATATGCGTTTCCAACATGACCTTTCTTTGGTTCTGTTTTGTATGGCTCAAGTTCATCAGGAGTTACAAAATACGGGCCAATTACAGTAGAAAAATCTTTACCCTTTGCTGGTCCTAAATTGAGTAACATTTCTTCCATTTGTAGGGTTCTTGCACTCATATCATTCATAATCATATAACCCGCGATATACTTATCGGCCTCAGCAGCTTTAATATTTCTACCTTTTTTACCAATAACAATTGCTGCTTCCAATTCGAAATCCAACTTTTGAAAGTGATCGGGCATACAGATGATGTCACCAGGACCTTGAATGGCATTGTGGTTAGTAAAATACACAATTGGATATTGATCAAATTCGGCAATCATTTCTACTTTCCTATTTCTTCTTGCAGCTGCTACATGTTGTCTAAAAGCATAGCCATCTCGGCAAGAAGTTGGCTGAGGAACACCCAACTTAATTTGTTCGTCCCATTTCTTCGCTTTTTCCATCATGCTTTCTCCAGCAAATAAAAACTTGCGCATTTTATCCGGGAAGGATGCATCTAATTCTTTAAGACAGAATATTTTGCCATCATGAATAATGCCTAATTGGCTTGACTTGTTGTGTATATAACTTACTAATTTCATCTTTAAAATTTTTAGTCGAGTTTGGGTAGATTAATTTTATCTGGGATAATGATGACTTGGCCAAAATCATCTTGTAATTTATAAAAAATTTGCTGCGTTTCTATCTTGGTTCGATAATCACCCACTCGTAACTTGAAATAAGATTGCTGATAAATTAAATAAGCAGGTGTTTTTGGGTAAAGCTTTAAAAATTTAGTTTTTAATGCATTCGCATTATTCCTTTCAGCACCCGAAAACAATTGAATTCTATATCCATCGATTACATTCGCTATTCTATTTTTATCAATATTTTTTTGAATGGCGGTATCCAAGTATGCATCATTGCTAACAGTCAACCTGGCCTTTTGAGCATTGGAGCTAAAAGTAATGAAAGTCAAAATCGAAATAAAAATAAGAAACTTTTTCATAGCTGATAGTGTGGAGGCCTATTCTGATAAAAATTTTACACTTGCCGATGCTCCAATTCTTTCAGCTCCAGCAGCTATTAACTTTTCTGCAAATGCTGCATCTCTTATGCCTCCAGCAGCTTTGATTTTAACTTTTGGAGGAAGCGTTTTTCTCATTAATTCAACTGCTTCTGTAGTTGCACCGCTGCTTGCAAATCCTGTTGACGTTTTTACAAAATCTGCTTCACAATTTGCACAAATTTTACATGCTTGAATGATTTCTTCATCGCTTAAATAGGCAGTTTCAATTATCACTTTCACTTGTTTGTTTTGTAAATGACAAGCGGTAGTTACAGATTGAATATCATTTTGAACAGATACTATATCACCACTTTTAAATGCAGCAATATTCATTACCATATCCACTTCGTGGGCACCTGATGT
>RGVD01000274.1 GCA_010027395.1 Bacteroidota bacterium | reverse complement strand
CGTTTGTCGTTTAAAACCACTTTTATTTTGTTTGCTCCATCAATTACATGGTTATTTGTAATGATATATCCATCTTGAGATATAATAACTCCTGAACCTGAACCTGCTCTTGGCCCTTGGTTAGGCATTTGAAAATCAAAGCCATGTCCTTTGAAAAAATCGAATGGGTCTATTTGTTGCTGTCTATTGTCTGCTTGAGGTTGGGCTTCAACCACTGTAAGTATATGGACTACTGTAGGGGTAACCAATTCAGCCACTTGTACAAAATCGGGTCTGTCAATGCCTTCTGTCAAGCTGGCATATTTGGCTAAATAATTTTGTTCAAATTTGGCACTTTCGTTCTTACTTAATAATCTGCTAATGCCTAAGGCTACCAAGCCTCCTAGGCTTGCAACAACTAAGAATGCTGCATACTTTTTAATGTTGTTTTTCATGTTACTTATTTGTTTTTTAGGTTGTTATTTTATTTCAAATTTTATTCCAAAAATTAAAAACTGTCTTAACTTTCACTTAAAATTTTATATTCGTAAAGTAATGTTTGAAATTGTCTATTGGTTTAAATTCACCTACAAAACGAGATCATTAAAAATAATATTGTACCGCTTGTGTAATACCATCAAAAAACAGCAAATTTGCGCAGCCAATGGAAGAGCTCATTCACGATAAGCATTTGTATTTTTTTGAGAAATTCATCCGAAACGAAATGAGTGAGGATGAAAAATTAGCATTTGAGAACAGGCTTAAAACAGATGAACCTTTTCACAAGGACTTTGATTTATACATTAGCAATAGAAATGTTATTTTAGAGCAAGAACTTGCTGAATATAACAAACCTATTATTCCTATAAAAACCAATGGATATAGGTGGTTATATGTAATTGTTTCCCTCTTATGTTTGGTATTAATCATTGATTATTATACTAATAAAAAATATGAGGAAAGCATAAATCCACAATCTAGTGTGATTGACAAAATCAATATTTTTAAAAAGCTAAACGATAAAATTAACTCTTACAATAAAAACGCTGAATCATCTTCCGTTGAGTCTGAAGAAAATACTTCCCAATCTCCAAAGACTTATATACGCAAATCATCAGAAGACACAATTTCATTTGAAAAAACAGGTGAAATAAGTGAAGACATAGAAGAAGCCAATGCAGATGTGATGTTATTTGATACGCTTCTAACTGTAATCGATTTTGAGGCTTTTAAAGAGAAACAAAAAAAATTACTTTTGGATACTGACAGTTTGATAACAGATAGTATGAGCAGTGCCATTGCTTTGAGGAGCATGATTAAGAATCCTGTAGAAGCAAAGCAACAACAGGTGTATGTTGAGTATTGGCAGTCGCCTGAAGATTACGCAGGATACACTTTTAATGGTAAAAAACTAATTTTATTCGGACACCAAAAACCCGATAATATTTTCATTCTGAAGCGTATCAATCAGATTATTTTACACCTATCCGATAATGAAATTCTTCTTTTATCGGACAACAATTTTCATAACTACTAAAATTGAACACCAAATTTTTTAAATACCAAGGAACAGGAAACGATTTTATCATGATCGATGATAGAATTTCACTTTTTCCCAGTGGCGATAATGCACAACTGATTGAGGAATTGTGTCACCGAAGGTTTGGAATTGGTGCTGACGGGCTTATATTATTGCAAAAACATGAGTCTGCTGATTTCTACATGAAATATTATAACAGCGATGGACGAGAAAGTAGTATGTGCGGAAATGGTGGGAGGTGTATAGCCCAGTTTGCCAAAGACTTAAATGTAGTAAGCGATAAAGCCGTTTTTTATGCCGTTGACGGCTATCATGAGGCTGAATATCAAAATAACATTGTTTCTTTATTGATGAAAGATGTTGATTCTATTGAAAAGCGAAGCAATGACGAATTTGTGCTAAATACAGGATCACCTCATTATGTAATCTTCACTGATATAGATATTGCCAGTCTTGACATTGTTTCAATGGCAAAGAAGATCAGATATAATGATCAATTTGCTAAAGATGGCATCAATGTGAATTTTGTGAATATAATTAATGAAGGAGAACTAAAAGTGCGGACCTATGAAAGAGGTGTAGAAGACGAAACCTATAGTTGCGGTACAGGTGTAACAGCTAGCGTTTTGGCCTATTCACAAAGAAATTCAATCTCGGGTAAACCTATTACAGTACAAACATTAGGGGGCATACTTTCTGTAAAATATACCCCAAATGAACACTCTTTCAAACAAGTGTATCTTCAAGGTCCAGCGCAAAGGGTTTTTGAGGGTGTAATTGAATTATTGTAAAATTTACTTGATTAATTTTGATTTATGTAATAACATTGTAATTACAATTTTTATTAATTATGGACATTTCGGTCATATCAATAGGAAATTCTAAGGGCATTAGATTAAGTAAAACCATTTTGGATAAATACAATATTAAAGATATTGTAGAATTAATACTTGAGGATGGTTATATGGTATTAAAGTCAAAATCTAGTCCGAGAAAGGGTTGGGATAAAGCATTTGAAAAAATGCATAAAAATGGCGAGGATTCATTATTTATGTCAGATGTTTTTGAAGACGAGAATTTTGAAGAATGGAGCTAAATCAATATCATATTGTCTTGGTTAATTTAGATCCTACAATTGAGAGTGAAATGAAGAAAACTCGTCCTTGTGTGGTTATTTCGCCTAATGAAATGAACAGACACCTTCAAACCATAGTTGTAGCCCCTATGACCAGTGCTTCAAAACCATATCCCACTAGGGTTGAGGTAAAGCATAATAAAACAAGTGGATGGGTAGTAATTGACCAAATTAGAACCATTGATAGAGTGCGTATTGTTAAAGTGCTTGGTAACCTTTCTGATAAAGAAGTACGAAAAGTTAAATCTACCATAAAAGAAACCTATGTAGATTAACTTTAATTAGGAGTTAAGTATATTAGATAAAACCTGAAAATAACTTCTCATAATTTGTTCATAATTGGATTGGTTTTTGACATAGTATTGCAGAAATAAAAATTGAAGAATATGTCAGATA
>RGVD01000273.1 GCA_010027395.1 Bacteroidota bacterium | reverse complement strand
TAGGCCTTGTGGGCATTTTTGCTAACATGCAGCGCGCCCCATGGATATTCAATGCCATACTGAAGCTCGGCCTCAACACCTTTAGGCCGGCTATTATACTCAAAGTTAGTCCACTCATTTCTTTCTTTCAAAACAGTGTTTATTATAAAATCTGAGCACTTTTTTGTCAATATATATTACTAAACCACTGCTCTATTGACACTTCATTTATAACGTGGCACTATTTACGTATAAGAGAATAAGGAGACTATTATGGCAAATCACGACAAGTATGCGAAATATAATGAATTCGATGATTTTGAATTTATCGATGAAGTGGTATTAGCAGAAGAATTTGATAAAGATTATGATCCATCTGAATTCAATGTATCTAAAGATCAACGAAGAGCGATGGGCATAGGCATTGACCCAAACAGTGATATATCTTTCAAAGATCAAAAATCTTTAGAGCGAATTGCCGATGAAAATTTGGATGAAGAAAATCCAAGCGTCATAGAAGATTTAGTCTTAAAAGATTTAATTGATAATGGCTTGGCGCAAAAGAACGAAAAGCCAGCAGAGGATTAAAACTATAATTTAATATAAAAAGGCCCGCATGTATTTGCGGGCTTTTTTAGGCTGTTAGAAATTGGACAGACGATGCCACGAGCTGGGTGCAAAATGGGTGGGGTAAGTGGGGGTCGACAATGCCAGAGCAGCCAAAAGAAAACAATTCACCTTTTTCCCTTCCTTTTGACGTGCCTGAAGTCGTGCCGATTGATTACCCTGAACTCGACAGCAATGTCGATCCCCATGAAGCGTATGATGAAGGGCTTGATGACGTAATAGATGTTAACCCCTACCGCTTCGATGACGATCCTATAAAGTCCGCTAAAAAACTAATGAAACTCGGTGCTACTGGCAAGCAGTATTACACCACTGATCACTTCATAATTCAGGACTGGGCTGAATACCGTTACGGCCATCCATCGCGCATCAAAAATTTCGAAGATGTTTTTTACCATGGTGGTTTGGTGGTGCATTTTGAAGACGACGAACCAGATTTAGACATTGAAGATATTTCGTGGGAAGAATTCTTTCATATTTTTGACGACAACAATATGGTCTTTATGTTCAGTCGTAACAAACCAAGTGGTAACCTAAGTTATTTTTATCGCCTTGTGCCTGCCGACAACATTGCCCTAATAAGTGAAGCTAAGCTAAAAAATTAAAACGATTCTTAGCTGTCTTGTTTTTATTGTTCTTGTCGAAGTCTTATGTAGTCGGTTAGGAATTCGGCAATTGGAATCAGTAAATCATTGCCACTTAAAGCTTCTTCGATAACTCGTTCAGCATTACCTTTTTCTATTAGCCGGTCTAAATAATGCATTTGCGGTAGTAATGTTTCCTTGGCTGGAACTAAGCTATTTTCACTTGCTAGTTCTATTTGTTCGTTCAGAGACTTTAGTTTTAGCGAATCCTGAAATATCTGGCTAGCGTGATCACTAGTTGAAGTAGTTTCACTTTTTGAACCGAGAATTACTATAAGCAGATTTCGAGCTTTGCGGCGTCTTTCCATAGATACTGCTGTTTCAGTTTGATTCCTTTTTTTAACATATAAGGCGTTATAAAAGGCGTCGATCAAATCGTCAATTTCTGGCTCACGATTTCGTAATTCAGAAACTGAAACATTGTATTTATTATCGATTTGGTGGTATTCATCAAATAGAGAGCTCGACCGTTCTCGAAGTATAGCTAACCTGGCAGCTTGCCTGGCTTTTGCTTCTCTTTGTTCCTGTTCACGTTGCAATTGTTCCTGCCTGTTTTTGATATCTTCTTTTTGCTTAATGACGGCGGCAAATTGCTGAGACACTAAATCATTTTCGATCAGTTCATTCAATAGATTCATTTCCTCTGCAGATATATAGTAGTCACGTGACATTATAAAATCACGGAAATCAGAGGCTTTTTGTATTAAAGTTTTTTCAATTGCGGCTAATTCTTGGAGTTCAAGAAATTTTTGCTCTTCATCGGTCTCTTGAGAAATGATTTCGCTGAGTTTTTCATCGTGCGTTGTAGTTATAGCAAGGTTCAACAAATTAAAAGCTTCATTATAGGCAGAAGCATGCTTTTTTATCATTGCTGAATTTAGTATGTTACCGGCAGATTCTTTGGATTGCTTGATTATACTAAGGTGCTGGTCAATTACTAGGATTTTGCTCATCAACTTAACAGCTTCAGTTAGTTCATTCTTAAAGTCTTTTTCTTCTTGGCTTTTACGCATGAAAGGTGTTCCTGGTAAAGCTCTCAGAAAATCGTTAACTAATACATGTTCAAAAGCTGAAGCGGCCCTGCCAACAAGAGCACTATGAGGTATTTGGTCTTTAATTGCTCCATCCATAAAAACATCTAGTGAGTCAGTGAAATAATTTGCCATCAAAAATCCATAATTTTGATTACTATCAAAGAAAATATTGTCCGAAGAATCAAAAACATCAAAATTATCCTTGTTTTTTTTGATACGTTTACTGATGTATTTAGGATTATTCAAGAAACCTTTGTAGCATGATATTGCAAGCGGATTACTGCAAACATCCATAATATTTTTAAAAGCTAGTAACTTAAGTTGACCGATATCGGCACTAGAATCAAGTTGCTCGAATAGATTTTTAAACTCTCTATCTAAGTCACTATCATCGGCTGTATCTATAATATTTGTGGCACCTTTTTCTATTTTGGTGATTTTTTTAATGATATCGTCTAGCTCGGTCAGTTCAGCATTTTGGTGTATTGATATACTGTCATCACCTAGAATTTCAAAAACTTGTAAAATCTCAGCACTTCTGGATTTATTTTTAGCACTATTTTTAACAACTTGGTTTATACCTTTGCGGCTTTTACCTGTTAAAATTTTACTGAACATAACTTCGATATCCGATATTCCGTCTTTTTCAGCAAAAGCAACGTTACCAGTGAGTGCTTCAGAAAAAACCGCACCTAACCTATTGATTTTTGGTACGTGTTCAATGGTAGCAATATTTTTAGCTATATCATCAATTTCTGTTTGGGTAATAAGAGTTG
>RGVD01000272.1 GCA_010027395.1 Bacteroidota bacterium | reverse complement strand
CCCCACATACCTAATATGTCAATAACCTGGTCAACCCTTTCTATCTCCCATTTTTTCAATACTTCAGGCACACCCATAATTTCGAAATCATTGCCAAGACGAGCAGGTTTGTATATAAAAATATTATCACTCACCAATTGCCCGAAATCTTTATCTGGGGTCATCATATACACCTTAAATCCTTCCAATTCAGCTTTTTTAGCAAGTGTTCCAATGATATCATCCGCTTCATATCCTGGTTTTATTAAAGTTGGAATATTAAAAGCTTCGGTAAGCTGCATGATATAAGGCAATGCTGATGATATGCCCTCTGGCATTTCTTCTCTATGTGCTTTGTAGGCCTCAAATTCAATGTGTCTAGCTGTTGGCTCAGCAGTGTCAAAACTTACGCCAATGTGAGTAGGCTTTTCTTTTTTTAAAATGTCTAAAACTGTGTTGGCATACCCGAAAATGGCAGAAGAGTTAAATCCATAACTGGTGATGCGTGGATTATTGCTAAAGGCAAAGTAGGCTCTATACACCAAAGCCATCCCATCCAAGAGAAAGAGTTTTTTATCAGACATGCTGGCAATATAAAAAAAAATAGATAAGGGCTTCTTGTATTGTTTGAGGAAATAGGATGAATAAATTTAAATTGCAATACTAAATTATTAGGGTTTGGTATTGAAAAGTATTTTTTATATTTGAATACTTGATTACTAATTAGTTAAAAGGTACAGGTATTTTGTGTATTTAATATATAGTTTAATAAATAAAAAATCAATAAAAAATAAATGAAAATTAAAGCAATATTCATAACACAAATTTTATCAATTGTTTTTTGTGTGGCACAAAAAATGGTAATAGCAGATAGTATTTTATTGAATAGATATTCTTCAGTTTTATTTGCAAATAGTAAAATTGAATATCCAACTTTCGATGGTTTCGGAGATAATCATTTTCCAGAGTTTAAGAGGGATTGTTCTAACTTAATTTGTGCTATTACAGTGGGCACGAATAATGTTTGGCCGGGAGGAAATTTAGGATTAAATTTAAGTGGTAATGGCATGAATAGCCTCGGAATTTGGGATTCAGGTGCCATTAGAGGTTCTCATAAAGAATTTAGAAATAGAGTTACCCAAATAGATGGTGTAACTTCTCTAAGTTCACATTCCAATGGAGTGGCTGGTGTTATGATAGCTTCGGGAGCTTTACCTAATGCCAAAGGGATGTCTTTTCGGGCTAATCTAAAGTGTTGGGACTATAATAATGACAGATCGGAAATGGCCTCAGCCGCAAATGGTCTGTTAATTTCAAATCATTCATATGCAAATTTAGCTGGTTGGTATTATAATGGTGGTTATCAGTATTGGTTAGGTGATACAGCCTTGAATGAAGATAACGATTGGAAATTTGGTTTTTATGATAGTAGAACTGCTACATGGGATAGTATTTCTTATAAATTTCCGTATTATTTAATCGTAAAAGCAATTGGTAATGATAGGGGTATTAGTGTTGCACCTGGAACACCACATTATTATTGGAATGGGTATTCTTGGATTTATAGCACTAGAGTTAGAAACAATATAGGACCTTATGATTGTATTGTAACATATGGAACTGCAAAAAATATTCTTTCTGTTGGTGCTGTCGATGTTTTGCCCAACGGATATATTGCGCCACCTTTAACTATTTTCAACAATAGCAGTTGGGGGCCAACAGATGATGGCCGAATAAAGCCGGATGTGGTTGCTGGAACACCTAGTTCACTTACCCCAAGTACTGCCCATGATTCGTCATACCAATCTTTGGGAGGTACATCAATTTCATCTGGAGCTGCATCTGGTTCATTGCTATTACTTCAACAACATCACTTTAACTTAAAAAATAGGTACATGAAGTCATCTACTTTGAAGGGTTTAGCTATTCATACTGCCAATAGATGTAAAACTACTTTTGGACCTAATTATGAGAGTGGTTGGGGGTTACTAAATACCAGTAAGTCTGTTCAAGTTTTAAGTGATTCTAACAACAATATAGTCAACGAGTATTCATTGAATAACAATGATACATTTAATATGATGGTATATGTTAATGGGGTTGATACGGCTAAAGCAACTATTTGTTGGACGGATCCTCCATCAGTGGTTACTGCTCCTGCTTATAATGATACGACTCCCAAATTGATAAATGATTTAGACTTAAGATTACTTTCAATGTCAAACGGACAAGAATACAAACCTTATATTTTGAATCCAAATAATCCAAGCGCAGCCGCCACTAATGGAGATAACTATAGAGATAATGTCGAACAGATATATGGTTTGGGTTTAGCTCAAGGATTTTATAAAATTCGCGTTAGCCACAAAAGAAATCTTCAAAACAATCAACCGCAAGATTTTTCATTTATTGGTTCAAATTTGACCGCAACCCCAAGTGAAATATCTCTAACCAATTCAAATATTCCACTTGTCAATATTTATAAAGGCACATACAATGCTGTTTTATATAAATTGGATGTTTCTGTGCTTAAATCTGCTACAGCTCTCAATGAATTGCGTTTTACGAGCTCAGGTTCTTATACAGCAAGTGACATTAGTAATTTTAAAATTTGGTATCACAATGATTCTAATTTTAATTCAGGTGCTCCTCAACTTTTATCAACCCTTACAAATAATTTAGGTGGAGGAATTCATAACCTAACAGGCCTATCAAAAATTCTAAACATAGGTTCAAATTATATTTTTATTACCAGCGATATTCCATGCACTTCTTTAGGTAGCTCGATTTCAATTAACTTAATTTCAACAAGTGATATAAAGTTTGTTTGGGGTACGGTTTCTGGTACAGTTTTTACTTCAAGCAATATCAATATTTTATCATCTGACATTGGTGCCATAGCAAGTCCATCAACTCGTATTTGTTTTGGAGATACGGTTACTTTATTTGGAACAGGGGCATCGAGTTATTATTGGGATAATGGCGTTTTCGATGCAGAAGCATTTGTTCCAACTTCAACAGCATCTTATACTGTTTTTGGCACTGATGATTATGGCTGTGATTATGATACAACCATTACGATTGTTGTCAATAGTTTGCCAAATGTGGGCA
>RGVD01000271.1 GCA_010027395.1 Bacteroidota bacterium | reverse complement strand
TCAGTGCATTGGTTGTGGTTTTTTCAAAAAATCCAATTTACAGTGTATTGTCGCTGATAGTTTGTTTTTTTAGTATTGCTGGACATTATGTAATGTTAAATGCACAGTTTTTAGCTATAGTTCACATCATAGTATATGCGGGTGCCATCATGGTATTGCTACTATTTACTGTGATGTTATTGAACCTAAATAAAGAAAGCGAACCTCATAAATCAAACTTGATTAAGGTGGCTGCCATTGTTACTGGAGGTTTGCTAATGCTTACCTTATTGGCATCTTTGAGAACATCTCAATTGCCAGTTTATGTTTCTCCAACTGACTTGGGCTTAGGCACTGTTCAAACAGTGGGTAAAAGCTTATTCACTGATTATTTATTACCATTTGAAATTTCATCCATCCTTTTTATTTCAGCCATGATAGGTGCTGTGGTGTTGGCTAAAAAAGAAAGATAAGATATAAAAGATATGCAAGAGACAATTCAAGTAGCTCAAAATTTGCCTGCAACACCACAAACATGGTATTTGATATTAAGTACCATCTTGTTTAGTATTGGTGTTATGGGGGTATTGTTTCGCAGAAATGCGATTATCATCTTGATGTGTGTTGAACTGATGCTGAATGCCGTTAACCTTTTGTTGGTTAGTTATTCATCATACTCAGGCAATATGGAAGGACAAGTATTTGTGTTTTTTGTAATGGTGGTTGCAGCTGCTGAAGTAGCAGTTGGACTGGCTTTATTGGTAAGTATTTACCGCAATATTGCTAGCACAGATATCGATGTGTTGAGCAGAATGAAGTGGTAAATAAACCATGTGAGAATTCGTAAATGTGAGTATGTGTGAATGTCCTTCGACTTCGCTCAGTATAACGGAAATGTTGAAATGAAGAATAATGAATTCCCCCTTGTGAAATTGGAGGTGCGCTAGCGAAGGGGGATTAGGGGGATGTTTTATAATTTGAAAAGTATAGATTAGATAATTCGTAATCATAAATTTTCGAATTTTTTATAGATAAATAGAAAAAGGCTAAAGCTAAGAGCCATAAGCTAATTAATATGACTGAAAATATATTAAATGAAATGAACCTAATAAAACCAGCAATGCTTATTCCGTTATTGCCGCTTTTAGGTTTTTTTATTACTTCATTGTTTGGTAAGCAACTGAAACATGCTGCAGGCTGGATTGCCTCTTTGGCGATACTTGTTCCGTTTATTTGCTCTGCTTACATTTTTATGAATACCGATTCGGCAACTTCATTTGAAGTTCCTATTTTTGATTGGATAGCTTTCGGAAAATTCTCAATCCCTTTTGCTTTTCTAATCGATCCACTTAGCATATTGATGCTTCTGGTGGTTACAGGTATTGGGTTCTTAATTCATATTTATTCTATAGGCTACATGCACCATGACGAAGGCTTTTCGAGGTTTTTCTCATACTTGAATTTATTCGTTTTCTTCATGTTGCTTTTGGTTATGGGAAATAACTACTTAGTAATGTTTATTGGTTGGGAAGGTGTTGGATTGTGTTCATACTTACTTATTGGATTTTGGTTCAAAAATCAATCATACAATGATGCTGCTAAGAAAGCATTTATCATGAATCGTATTGGTGACTTAGGATTTTTGTTAGGAATGTTTTTCTTGATGATGATGTTTGGCTCACTTGAGTACAAAACCATTTTTAGCAAAGCTTCTGAAATTCCAGTTGGTACCAGTTTAATAGTTATCACAACCTTATTACTTTTTGTTGGTGCTATGGGTAAATCGGCTCAAATTCCTTTGTACACTTGGTTGCCTGATGCCATGGCAGGTCCTACACCTGTTTCGGCTTTGATACATGCTGCTACCATGGTAACTGCAGGTATTTATATGATAACTCGTTCTCATGTATTGTTTGCACTAGCGCCATTTACATCTGAAATTATTTTAATTGTAGGTGTAGCTACTGCCTTGTTTGCTTCCATCATTGGCTTAAAACAAAACGACATCAAAAAGGTATTGGCTTACTCAACAGTTAGTCAGTTAGGATTTATGTTTGCTGCTTTAGGAGTTGGTGCCTACAAAACAGCCATGTTCCATGTATTAACACATGCTTTCTTCAAAGCCTTGTTGTTCTTAGGTTCTGGAAGCCTTATTCATGCCATGGGTGGTGAGCAAGACATCCGAAAAATGGGAGGCTTAAGAAAAGCATTACCTATCACTAATTTCACATTCTTAATCGGAACATTAGCTATTTCAGGTTTTCCATTGTTTGCAGGTTTCTTTTCAAAGGACGAAATTTTGGCCAATGTGTTTGTTCATTCAAACATTTTCTTCGGATTTTTAGTTTTAACTTCCATTATTACATCCATCTATATGTTCCGAGTGTATTTCCTTACCTTTTCAGGTGAGTTCATAGGAACTGAAGAACAAAAACACCATTTGCATGAATCACCTGCAACTATTACCATTCCATTAATCATTCTTGCTGTGCTTTCAACAGTAGGTGGATTTTTAGGTTTGCCAAGCGCATTCAACGCAACTCATAAATTGAATGCCTATTTGGGTAATGTAGTTCCTACTTTATCAGAACATGAAGTTTCGCACAACTTTGAATATATGTTGATGGGATCTTTAACTGTTATTGTGTTCATCATCATTTTCGCAGTATTTAATTATTTTATTAGCAAAAAGAATATGCCTGAAGCAAGCGAAGAAGAGATGAACCCATTAGGCAGATTCATTTATAACAAATACTATGTGGATGAATTCTACAATGCTGTTTTTGTTCGTCCTGTCATGTTATTGAGTGATATTTTTTTAGTACTAATAGATAAATTGATAATCGACCTTTTTGTAAATGCGGTAGCATGGTTAGCTATTTCACTAGGAAAAGGTGCAAGGTTAGTTCAAACTGGAAACACAGGTTTTTATGTGTTTGCCATGGTTATTAGTATGATTGTTTTACTGGCTTTACAATTTATAATTTAATGCTGACATTAGTTTTATTATTACTCCCGCTTATAGCATCGCTGGTATTGCTTGCCACTCGTGGTAATGCTTCACGCAGCCTTGCCTTGTTATTTTCATTGGTACAATTAGGTATTACCTTT
>RGVD01000028.1 GCA_010027395.1 Bacteroidota bacterium | reverse complement strand
CCATTGCACCTGAAACAAAGGACAGTGAGTTTACATGGAAAGATTATCAAACTCGTGTGAACAGTGAATTGGTAAGTATATTTGGCAATTTTGTAAACCGTGTGATGGTATTGAGTCATAAGTTCTACAACGGCATATTACCAAGTAAACAAGTTGAACTAACAGATGAGAAATTAATCACAGCTCGCAAAAATTGCTTTGAAGACATCAACCAAAGTTTGCAAAAAATGCAGCAAAACCTAGATGAAATTAAACTTCGTGAAGCCTTATCGGAATGGATTAATGTGGCAAGAGCGGGTAACAAATATTTGGCGGAAACAGAACCTTGGAAGCTAGTAAAAAACAATGAAGAAAGCACCAAAGTAATTATGCTTGATGCCATACAGATATGCGCTAAATTGGCCATAAGTGCTGAAGTATTCTTGCCGCATACGGCTAAAAAATTGAAAACCATGTTGGGTAAAAACGAGCTTCAATGGAATGAAATTTTTGATGAAATTATTTTATCCGCCAATCATACTTTAGGTGCTACAGAAATTCTTTACAAACAAGTTGAAGATGAAGAAATTCAAAAGCAACTAAGCAGATTGGAAGAAATTAAAAAATCCAACACACAAAAGCCTACTTCTAACAATCAAAAAGAGGTAAAGACTGATATTAGCTACGAGGATTTTGATAAAATTGACCTTCGTGTGGGTAAGGTATTGGAAGCAGAAAAAGTACCAAAAGCTGATAAACTATTAAAACTTACAGTTGATTTGGGTTTTGAAAAACGTACCATTTTAAGTGGCATTGCTGAATATTACAAACCTGAAGAACTGGTAGGAAAACTTGTTACTGTTGTGGCCAATTTAGCCCCACGAAAAATTAGAGGAATTGAAAGCCAAGGAATGCTTCTAATGGCAGGCAATGATTTTGGCAAACTTTACAGCGTTGGTTCTGAAAAAGATATTGAGCCAGGTAGTGTGGTTAAATAAAAAAGGTTTAAATCAGTTTTTGATTGGTATGGTTTTCAATAAGCTTCCATAACATTTCAATT
Organism: Bacteroidota bacterium; assembly: GCA_010027395.1. Taxonomy (GTDB): domain Bacteria; phylum Bacteroidota; class Bacteroidia; order UKL13-3; family UKL13-3; genus RGVD01. The sequence continues at coordinate 16,500 of RGVD01000028.1, read as the reverse complement.
CTGCTTTCCCAAGTGTTTTCTTTAGCAAATTGAACCCGTTCAGCCAATTTTTGATCTTTAGGCTCAGCCAGAGCCACTCCTAAGAGTTTAACAAAATCATCTTCTGTATCTGCGAGGTATATTAGGTCTTTGAACGATTCCACATCACTTGAAAAATTGGTTGAAACCACAGGGATTCCTGCTCCCAAGTATTCGTTTACTTTTAGTGGGTATATACACTTGGTTAGTTGATTTTTTAAAAAAGGTATAATGGCCACATCACTGAATTTTAAGTATTGGGGCAATTCATGAAAGTTCTTCTCTTGGGTAAAAATTAAATTCTTAAATTGGTCTAGTTTAAATTTTTTGTAATCCACTTTATCATAAGGGCCAACTATTATAAAATTAACATCGTGGTATTTTGTAACACATGAAACTAACAAATGAAAATCGGTTCTTAAATTGTTCAAATTACCAATAAAAATGACTGTTTTACCTTGTAATTTTTTCATTTCATTTGGCTTCTCAAAATCATTAATCAATGCAGAATGAAACAATTTAAATTCCCCTGCATTGGGTATTAAATGAATATCTTTACCATAACTACTTAGTTTGTGGCATAATTCTGATGAGGAAGCCGTTACAATATCAAAATCTTTTACTGATTGTTTCTCCGCATCCACACCATGACGGGCTATGTAATTCTCTTGGCTAATATCATCCACACTTCTATACATCGAAACAATTGGCTGAGGAAGACTTGTTGGTATTTTTCGCAATTGATAAGGATAGAACGAATTAAGATAAATATACTTTTTCACCCCATGATCTTTAATGATTTTCTTGACAGAATTGGATAATATTCTGTTGTTATGTTGAGCTAAAGAATCATAAATAGAACCTGAGTCCAAGAAGTTAATTGGTAAAATAAACTTAGGTGTCACTGAAACCAATGAGCCTTTACCAAATTCAATTTTTTTGTAGGCATTTTTGCCAAATAAAACAGCCTTCTTTCTATATTTAAATTGAGGTTTGTTCCAGTGTGTAATCACATCTTTAAGAGAAAAGGGTCTTTCAATGTAAAAAACCCTGTTATTCTTAGCCAAGGTTTTAGCAATAGAAAAAGTAGAAGAGGATAATTTAAAATCCCATCTGGTAGCACCTAATATGATAAAATCTATTTTTTCTCTTTTCATTGCAATGTATCCTAGAGACAAAAGCCATATTCGAACACTAATTTCATAAGAAGATACGCATCCAAATAATGTAAATTTCCGCACTCTTCGCTCGCCCTCGCAAGAGTTAAGCGCAGCGTTTCTTGTGAGGCAATGTAATAAAAGTTTGTAACTTTTAGCATAAACTCCAAAGAACGCTTATATGAAAGGAAAAAGCATTTTCATGACACGGAAATAAACATATAGAGGACTGGAGCTTATTTGTATAGCACGGACAATTGTTTTCAGTTGTCCGAAATATGACTTCATGTGCTGTAAAGTCCTTGTCCTTAGTAGTGAGATTTAGGCAAAGGCCCTAAACAAAGCATCCAATTTTAATACCTGAGGTATGAGTAATTCGCTGCCATCATTATTGATAATATAATCAGCTAATTTTTCTTTTTCACTTTGTAGCATTTGCTTGCTCATTCGGCTGCTCACTTCTTCATAGCTTGCATGGTCTCTTTTCATGCTACGCTCTATACGAATGGCATCTGGTGCAGTAACGATAATGAATCGCTTTCAAACATGATGGCAGCTTCCTTTAGGATATAAGGTTCAGATTGGTGAGCTTCAAGCCAAGTATCAAAGTCTGCAAAAACAATAGGGTGAACTATAGCGTTCACCCCATTAAGTAATTCTATGTTATTAAAAATCTTGGACGAAATAAATGCTCGATTTAATAGGCCATCTGCTGTATAGGCCTCTTCTCCTAACAATTGTGTTAGGCCATTGATAATGGTAGTATTTTCAACCATTAACTGCTTGGCTCTTTCATCAGAACTATACACAGGAACACCCAATTGCTCAAATATCCTAGCAACAGTAGTTTTACCACTACCCATGTTTCCTGTAATGCCTATTTTTTTCACTTTAGCAGTTCACCGTGATTCAGTAAATAATAATCCGTGAACTGAATAACTGTGAACCATTAAACTATTCAACTACTTTTTCTCTTCTTTAGCAGGTGCATTCAAGGTTTGAGAAGCCTCCATAGATACAGCAGTCTTGTCGATACGAATGCGCGTTCCTTCAGTTTCTATAATAAAATAATTGTCGTTAATTTCAACTATCTTACCGTGAATACCACCAATGGTTACTACCTTAAATCCTTTGTCAATAGATTCGCGGAATTTCTTTTGGGCTTTCATCTTTTTTTGTTGAGGATAAATCATAAAAAAATAGAAAACCACCATGATTAAAATAAGTGGTAAAAAATTCATAATTGGATTGCTACCTGGTGCTGGTTGCGACATTAAAATGATATTGTACATGTTCATTGGTATTTAATTAATATTTTAGATTAGTGATTATTATTATTGGTTTTTGGAGTTACCTCGCCTTTTATTAAAACAATCGTTTCAACAGGTCGCGTATTGGCAGTTACTGTTACCGTTTTCTCAACATGGCCAGGTTTGCCTTCGCTGTTAAATGTTACATCTAGCATGGCTTCTGCTCCTGGTTTAATAGGTTCTTTGGGCCAAGTAGGTATGGTACAACCACAACTAGCAGCCGCATTGCTTATAAGTAAATCGCTTTTACCAGTGTTTTTAAATACAAATTGATGGGTAACCTTTTCACCTTCGTTAATGGTTCCAAAATCAAACATGTTTTCAGTAAAAGTAAGTGCGGGACCATTCTCATCAATAGCCTCTGGATTCTCAGCTGTTGCTGAGTTGTTTACTGAATCTGTAGATGCTTTTTTATCAGAATTACCGCCACATGCTGCAACTGATAATACAAAAATTGCGATGATTATTTTTTTCATTTTATATATGATTAGTTATGCTAATATTATTCAACTAAACCCCTACCTGCTTTGGCTATTCTACCTGTTTTTTGCATGTCTATTTGAATTTTATCTAATAGACCATTTATGAAACCATGACTTTGTGGAGTGCTGTATAATTTGGCTAGTTCCAAATATTCGTTGATGCTTACCTTCACAGGTATTTGACTAAAATACATCAATTCGCACAGCGCCATTTTCATCAACAACAAATCTATCATAGCTATACGATCACTTTCCCAATTTTGTGCTTTAGCTGAAATTAAAACCGTAAATTCTTCATCATGCTCAAGTGTTTTATAAAAGAGGTCTTTGGCAAATCGCAAGTCTTCTTCCTTGTCTTTATAAAAGCTAGATTGAAAATCTGCACCACCATTTTTATGACCAATAATTGTTCTTTGCAAAGCTTGTGTTACCATCACCATGTCATCTTCCCAATTGGCATAGTTTTCTTCAAGAAAGAAATTGAAAAATTCACTATCGGCAATCAATTCTTCATACAAAGCCAGTAATGCGTTTTTATCATCTTCAATCGAAGGATTTGATAGATTTGAATATTGAACAAAAGTTTCTAAGTCTTTTGTCTCTAAAAAAACTTTTCTAAGTGTATCCGATGAATTGTTGAATTTCACTTTAAAGTCCCTAAGTTTTATCTTTAAACTTTCAGTTCTTTCAAATTGGGCTATCACTTTGTTGTTGATGAATGCTCTTAATAAACTAATGGTTTCATTATTGGGGTAATGCCTTGATTGCTGGGATTCAAGTTCCTTTTCTGCAAAAAATTTATACTCTATACTGAATGAAATTAAATACAAATAGAGCTCATAGCTTTTATCTAAGCTTTTAACTAAATTTTTCTCATATACCGCTCTACTTGCATTCTCTTCCTGCTTGTAAGCATATATGCTTTGGAATACTTTTACTCTTAAAAATCGTCTGTTGAACATTTAGTTTTATTAATACCTATATAAAAGTAGAAACACGTTTTACGTATAATTTAAAAAATATAAAAGAACGTTTGCGTATTTCCGCTTTTTTAAAATCTTATTTGTATTAGAAAGTAGAGTGTACCTTCAAAATAGTATTTATTCTTGCTTCTGCCATTTCGATAGCAGCTCTTTGCGTATGAATTTTTTCAGCTTCCGATTTATTAAATATCTCTAATGTCACATCATATATATGCTGGGCTTTGCGATAGGCAGTTTCTCTGTTATATCCAATATGTTCTTGATAAACATTAATTAATCCCCCAGCATTAATTAAAAAGTCTGGAGCGTAAGCTATACCTTTTTCGATAAGCATATTGCCATGCACGTTCTCATCAGCTAATTGGTTGTTAGCAGCTCCTGCAATTACTTTACATTTTAATCTATTAATATTTTCAGTATTAAGCACTGCGCCCAAAGCACAAGGAGCAAATACATCCACATCTAATCCATAAATTTCATCGCCTTTAACCACTTTTGCCCCCATTGTGCTTGCATAGTGTTTCAAAGTATCTTCGTTTATGTCTGTAATATAAATGTCAGCACCTTCCTTTTTCAGATGCTCTAATAAGTGACCACCAACTTTACCAATACCTTGAACTGCAACTTTTTTACCACTCAAATCATCAGAACCAAAAGCAAACTTAACAGCCGCTTTCATACCCATATAAGTGCCATAAGCGGTTACTGGACTTGGATCTCCTCCTCCACCCATGCTCTCAGGTAATCCAACCACATGGCTAGTTTCCATTTGAACATATTCCATATCTTTTGTAGTTGTATTTACGTCCTCTGCTGTGATGTACTTACCGTTCAAATTTTCAACAAAACGACCAAATTTACGCATCAAACTTTCTGTTTTTATTTTGGTTGCATCGCCAATAATTACTGCTTTTGCACCACCTAAATTTAAACCTGAAATAGCTGCTTTGTATGTCATACCGCGACTTAAACGCATTACATCATTGATAGCCTCAGCTTCATTGGTGTAATTCCATATTCTAGTGCCACCTAAACCAGGTCCTAATACAGTATTATGAATTGCAATAATAGCCTTTAAACCAGTGCTTTGGTCTTGGCAAAATACTATCTGCTCATGATCATGTGTAGATAGTTGGGTGAAAATGTCAGCGTTTTGCATGGTCTGAATAATATTAAAACGGCTGCAAAAGTATGCTAATATTTCACATTTCATAACCTACTTTTTAAGAGTAGTTTTTATGAGTATTTCTTCTAAAATTGCAAAACTCAAATGGGAGCACTCAATCACTTAAATAAATACTTTTATAAATATCGCTATCGCCTTATGTTAGGCATGTTGTGGGTAGCTCTTTCAAACCTATTTGCCATATTTCCAGCACAATCAGTAAGAATTGTTATTGATCTCATCAAAGAAAATTTGGCAACTTACAGGCTTTTTGAAGGAAGCCAACTCAATGCCGCTTTGTATCATTTTATTGGGATTACGATACTTTATTTCTCAGTAATCATAATTGGTTTAGCCCTTTTGAGGGGATTTTTCATGTACATGATGCGCCAAAGCCTTATTGTGATGAGCCGTTTGGTGGAATATGATTTGAAAAATGAAATATTCAACCATTATCAAATACTTGGACAAAACTTTTATAGAAAAAACAATACTGGGGACTTGATGGCAAGAATTAGTGAAGATGTAAGCAGAGTGAGGATGTATATCGGCCCAGCCATCATGTATACCGTTAACCTAGCCGTTACGTTTATTGTTGTTTTGTGGGCCATGTTTTCAGTAAGTGCCAAGTTAAGTTTTTGGGTTTTGATACCCCTACCCTTTTTATCCTACAGCATTTTCTATGTGAACACGCTCATAAATAAGCGCAGCGATGCCATTCAGTCAAAACTAAGTGACCTAACAACTTTTGTTCAAGAAGCATTTTCAGGGATTAGGGTTTTAAAAGCATTTGCAAGAGAAAATGCATCACAACAAGATTTTTATGCAGAAACGGAAGAATACAAGCAAAAACAATTACATTTAGCAAAGGTAGAAGCACTCTTCTTCCCACTAATGTTTTTCCTTACTGGTTTTAGTTCCATAATTACCATTTTTGTCGGTGGGCTCATGGTGATTGAAGGCGAAATAAGCATTGGAAATATTGCCGAATTTACCATTTATATCAATATGTTAACTTGGCCAGTAGCTTCTCTTGGTTGGGTTAGTTCTCTTATACAAAGAGCAGATGCATCGCAAAAAAGAATCAATGAGTTCTTGTTTACCAAACCTGAAATTGTTAGCACAACTCAAAATGAATTTAGCTTTAAAGAAAAAATTGAGTTCAGAAATGTGGCATATATATACCCTGGCAAATCAAAAGCAGCCATTAAAAACCTTAATTTCATTATCAAGAAAGGCACCCGATTTGGTATTTTAGGAAGTACTGGTTCGGGCAAAACAAGTTTATTAAGTTTAATTCTAAGAATCTTTGATGTAAATGAAGGTGAAGTATTGATAGATGGCGTAAATATTAAAAACATCGACATACAGAAATTTAAACAGAAAATTGGATACGTTCCGCAGGATGTATTTTTGTTTAGCGACAGCATTTACAACAATATTTTGTTAGGAGTAGAAACCATAGACCAAAATACCAAAACCAAGGTTGAACAAGCGGCAAAGCAGGCAGCACTTAGCGATAATATTGAAGCGTTTAAAGATAAGTACGAAACCATCTTGGGCGAGAGGGGTATAACCCTTTCAGGAGGGCAAAAGCAAAGAGTTGCCATTGCACGTGCATTTATTAAACAACCAGAAATCTTTATTTTTGATGATTGCTTAAGTGCTTTAGACACCAAAACCGAGGCTGAAATTCTGGAAAATATCAAAGCAATTGGTGAAAATAAAACAGTGATTACAGTAAGCCATAGGCCATCAAGTTTAAAAGATTGTGATTATATCCTAGTACTTGATGAAGGAACAGTAATAGAGGCAGGTACTCATGAAGAATTACTAAGTAAAATGGGGATTTATCAAGCTATATTTGATAAACAACTTAGTTCTGATGGTGTATTAAATAAATAATATTATCAACATTAGGCTTTATCAAAGTAATTTTTATTTTGAAATGCAAATTCCTACTAATATTTTGCGGCAATTAAATAAACCAAATAAGATGTAATATTTATGGAGGACAACGAAAGAAGAGACGGACAGGAAGAAATTTTCTCAAAGAAAATAAGAGCAGGAAAAAGAACTTATTTCTTTGATGTAAAATCAACAAAAGGTAATGACTATTTTATAACCATTACTGAAAGCAAGAAAAGAATGGAAGATGGAACTTACATCAAACATAAAATTTTTCTTTATAAAGAGGATTTTAACAAGTTTGCCGAAGCTTTAAACGAAACTGTAAATCATGTAAAGACTGAACTGATGCCAGAATATGACTTTACTGAATTTGAAAGACAAAGTTTTGATAGCTGGAACGAAGGCAGTAATGCTTAAGTTTTACATTCAAGGCTATTGTATTAACAACAAACAATTTATATTCGTAAAAAATTTAAATAGTATAAAATGAAAAAAACAATTAAATCAACAGTGGCAGTGCTAGCTCTAAGCAGCATTTTATTTGCTTCTTGTGGAGATGACAACAAAACAGGTAATCTAATTGAACCAGAATCAACAGTTTCTATGACTTTAAATGGTGGTACCCGTAAAGAAATAGTTATTAACCAATATCCAGATACAATAAAAGTTTCGGGACCAATCAGTATTTCTGGTGCTGCCAAAATTGCTAAAGTGGAGGTAAGACGTTCAATATTAAGTATACCGGGTTCATACAAAGTAATGAGCATTGACTCAACTTTGAGTGTAACATCTACCTCAATAAACGTCAATGATGTCCCTTCGCCTAACAACCCCCTAATTTTAATTAGTGATGATAAAATTACCTATTTGGTTTTGGTAACCGACTCTAAAGGTAAACTTACAAAAGATAGCGTTGTATTTGTGGCTAAACCACTTTCCTTTACTCCTTCTTCAATAATTTTAGGTGCAACTGCCAATGGTTTAAACAATAGTAAATTTTTAGGTTATGCAAATAATTTTCAAAGTTATTCAACTGGAACTGATTCAGTGGGTACAGACCAATTTGGTAAAAAATATAAACCAGCAAGAAATAATTCTAACTTAATTGATTTTGTTTTTTATTCAAACATACCTACTGCTACTGTCAAGGCAGCCATTTATTCTCCTAATTATCCGTTTGCCGTTAAAGAAGGATGGAATGCTGAGATAGCCACATGGCCTGTAAAACGAAACACACAATTTATAAGATTAGGAAGTAATTTTTCTATTTCACAATTCAACAACGCAAGTGACCCTAGTAATTCAGCTGTTATTTTATTTTTAAGGGGCTTGAAATTTGATGGCAACGATGTTAATCCAAGTGACAATACAGTTAAATTAGCTGCGCCAACAAATAAAATTGCAAAGCTTGTTGATCAAGAAGTAATTGCATTTAAATCTGATGAAGGAAAACTTGGACTTATGCTAATTGCCAAAGTACCTACAGATGATTTAAATGGTAATTTTGAAGTTCAAATCAAAATGTTACCGTAATAAGATAATAAAAATAAAAAAGCCGTTTTACAAAAAGTAAAACGGCTTTTTTATTTTTACAACGAAAATGAAAAAAATAGGAGTATTTACATCAGGGGGTGATGCCCCCGGAATGAACGCATGCGTTAGGGCAGTTGTTAGAACTGCCATTTTTAATGGTATTGAAGTAGTAGGAATTATGCATGGCTACAACGGTATGATTCAAGGTGGAGAAGAGTTTATTCCAATGACATCGAGAAGTGTAGGTAATATTATTCAAAGAGGTGGAACCATTCTTAAATCATCTCGAAGCGAAGAATTTCGAACAAAGGAAGGTAGGAAGAAAGCATATGATAATTTATTGGCTAATGGCATTGAGGGTATAGTTTGTATTGGAGGAAATGGAACCTTTACTGGAGCTGAAATTTTTTACAATGAATTCGGCATACCATCCATTGGCGCACCTGGAACCATAGACAATGATTTGTATGGAACAGATTTTACTATAGGTTTTGACACTGCCATAAACACAGCTATGGATGCGATTGATAAAATTCGCGACACGGCAGACTCGCATGGTAGAATATTCTTTATAGAAGTAATGGGACGTGAGGCGGGATTTATTGCCCTTGCTTCAGGGATTGCGGGTGGTGCTGAAGTAATTCTATTACCTGAAATCAAAGAAGACATTGCAGAGGTAATCCAGTTTTTTAAAGACAGACAAACAAGTAAAAAGTCTTTTTCAATTGCCATTGTAGCTGAAGGAAACTATGAAGGTGGTGCATTTGCAATATCTGATAGATTGAAAAAAGAAATCCCTGGTTTCGAATCAAGAGTTGTAATTTTAGGACATATTCAAAGAGGGGGATCACCAAGCGCTTATGATAGGGTATTAGCGTCTAAGCTCGGAAATGCCGCTGTTGAAGCCTTGATGAAAGGTGAGAAAAACAAAATGGCAGGTTTAATAAACAATAGAGTCGTATTAACTCCTTTTCATGATTCGATATTTATGAAAAAAGACTTGAATCCAGATTTACTTAAATTAATTGATATATTTAATTCTTAAGACAATCCTGAAGCTTATTCATCATATTAAAATAATAATCAACATCAATAATACGAAAAGCCTCCTATGTGAGGTTTTTTTGTTTCAAAATTGTTTAAATATTTTCATTCAATTCAAGCATATTGCAGCACTATTATGGCCATGGATAAAAGAGAAAAATTACAACAACTAAGAGATGAATCACAGCTTGGTGGAGGTATTGACCGTATTGCATCGCAACACAAAAAAGGAAAACTTACAGCAAGAGAAAGAATACACTTTCTGCTTGATGAAGGCAGCTTTGAAGAAATTGGTGCTTTTGTGACACACCGAAGCAAGGATTTTGGCATGGAAAACCAACAGTTTTTAGGGGATGGGGTAATCACAGGTTATGGCACTATCTCTGGACGCTTGATATATGTTTTCTCTCAAGACTTTACCGTTTTTGGGGGCTCTCTTTCTGAAACACATGCTGAAAAGATTTGCAAATTGATGGACTTAGCCATGAAAAATGGTGCCCCGTTAATTGGCTTAAATGATAGTGGTGGTGCTAGGATTCAAGAGGGAGTTGTATCACTTGGAGGATATGCAGATATATTTTATAGAAACACTATGGCAAGTGGTGTTATCCCGCAAATATCGGCCATTATGGGCCCATGCGCAGGTGGTGCAGTATATAGCCCTGCTATTACCGACTTTATCATGATGGTTGAAAACACCAGTTATATGTTTGTAACTGGACCAAATGTGGTAAAAACTGTGACACATGAAGAGGTTTCCAGTGAAGATTTGGGTGGTGCATCCGTTCATTGACTGTATCAATCAATTAAAAAAATTAATCAGTTATATTCCTGAAAATTGCGAAGAAAAAACCCCCGATTTTGCTTACGAAGCAGGAGAAGAAATGCGCCCTAAACTAGCTGATATCATTCCAGAAAATGCCAATCAGCCGTATGATATTAGAGATGTAATCAATGAAACTATTGATGAAGATTGTTTTTATGAAGTACATAAAAATTATGCTGAAAACATAGTGGTAGGTTTTGCTCGCCTAGCAGGCAGAAGTATTGGTATAGTAGCCAATCAACCTGCCTATTTAGCTGGTGTTTTAGATATTCATTCTTCACAAAAAGCTGCTCGCTTTGTACGTTTTTGCGATAGCTTTAATATTCCTTTATTGGTATTTGAAGATGTTCCAGGATTTTTACCGGGTACTGACCAAGAGTGGAATGCCATTATTACTAATGGAGCTAAATTATTGTATGCATTCTGTGAAGCTACAGTGCCAAGGGTTACAGTAATCACTCGTAAAGCTTATGGGGGTGCCTATGATGTAATGAATAGTAAACACATTGGTTGCGATATGAATTTTGCCTGGCCAACAGCCGAAATTGCGGTAATGGGAGCAAAAGGCGCTGCTGAAATTATTTTCAAAAAAGAAATTGACAAATCAGAAGACCCAGCTCAAGCCCTTGTAGATAAAGAAAAAGAGTATGCTGATATATTTGCCAATCCTTATAGAGCTGCAGAAAGGGGATTCATCGATGAAGTTATTTTACCAGAGGAAACAAGAAAAAAGCTAATTAAAGCGTTTAAGATGCTAGAAAATAAAGTAGCTAATTTACCAAGAAAAAAACATGGCAATATTCCTATGTAGTATTTGGTTTTGCTCTTGATTGTTTTTAGTTATTCTTAAAATAAATAAGTATAGTATATGAAAAGTAAAATTCATGGCTTCTTTACAATCTTCTTGATGGGTTCAAGTGTTTGCAGTTTTGCCCAAGGTGTAACAGATGATTTTATTAATACACCTCATAAAACAAATGAGAAAATAACTAATAATACGATTACCAAAGTAACCGTATTTCGTTCACAAGCTCAAATTACAAGGCTTGCTAGCATTGATGCAAACGAAGGTGTTCACAACGTTATTTTTGATAAATTATCACCCTATATCAACATGAATAGTGTTGAAGTAAAGGCTGACCAAGCCATAACTATTTTATCTGTTAGCAATAGAAACCAATACTTAAACAAGGAAGAAAAACCTGAATCTATAAAATTGATGGAGGATTCTTTGGAAAACCTAAATGCATCCTTAGCCGATTTTAAAGCAGACAAAGAAACCATCGTATTTCAAAAAGAATTAATGCTTGCCAATAAAAATGTAGGCAGTAATCAAACTGGAGTAAAGACGGATGAACTTGAAGACCTGATGGCTTTGTACCATAAAAAGTTAAACGAGTTTAAAACAGATTGGTTTAGGTTGACAAAACTTGAAAACAAATACAATGAAATAAAACAAAAATTTGAACAGCAATTGGCAGAATACAACAATGGTCAAATGCAATTAACCAATGAAATTGTGGTAAGCATAAAAGCTAATAGAGAGTTGCAAAATGCAAAAATTGAATTGAGTTATTTGGTTTCTAATGTTAGCTGGCAACCATTCTATGACATCAGGATAAAAGATACCAAAAGCCCAGTAAACATTATGTGTAAAGCAAAAGTTACACAAGGTACTGGTGAAGATTGGAAAAACGTAATGTTAAAACTTACTACCGCCAACCCCGCAGAAGGCGGAAATAAACCCGAATTGCAAACCAATTGGTTGAGGTTTTTTGTCCCTCAAGTTCTAAGAGAAGTGGTGATTAGAGATAAACCTATGCTGGTGGCTCCAAAGGCATCAAACATGCAAATGGCTGATGATGCAGTTTCGGAATCGTATGGAGTTGCATCGGTATCTGAAACAGCCATCAACACAGAGTTTATAGTTAATGCACCTTACTCGATACCAAGTGATAATGCTCCACACTCAGTGGATTTAAATGTACTGAGTTTGCCTGCAGATTATATTTATCAGGCAGTTCCAAAATTAGATAAAGATGTTTTTGTTACAGCACGTGTAGCGGCTAACGATGTAGTAAATAATTTACAAGGTGAAGCCAATGTGTATTTTGATGGAACTTTTACAGGTAATACTTATATAAACAGTACCGCTGAAGACACACTAACACTTAGTTTAGGAAGAGATAAACGTATTCAGATTGAAAGAAAAAAACTAAAAGAGTTTAGTTCTAAATCTTTCTTTGGTAGTACAAAAACTGAAAGCAATACGTGGGAAATTACCATCCGAAATACAAGGAAAGAGCCCGTAAAAATATTTCTTGAAGACCAAGTTCCAGTGAGCACTGATAAAGAGATTGAAGTAAAAATAACTGATGCTGGCAATGCCAATATTGAAGATGCAAGTGGCAAATTAACATGGACATTTAATATTCCTGCTGAACAAACACAAACAGCAAAATTCTCATTTGAGGTAAAATATCCTAAGGACAAAAAAATCAATAGCTATTAAATCAAAAAAGACTACAAAGTGTAGTCTTTTTTGATTGTGTATTTTATAGAAGTCCTTGAATAATTTTTTCGATTTTCATTCCTTCTGCCTCAGCCTTGTAATTCTTAATCAATCGATGGCGAAGTACATTTACTGCCACTGCTTTTACATCATCTATGTCTGGAGATAATTTTCCTTTTAACACCGCATTACACTTCGCACCGATTACTAAAAATTGACCTGCACGTGGGCCTGCACCGTAGGAAATAAACTCCTTGACTTCTGTTGAGGCAAAAGGAGAATCAGGCCTAGTTTTTGAAACCAATTTTACGGCATACTCCACTACATTATCTGCAATAGGAATTCGTCTTACCAATTGCTGAAATTGAAGTATTTCACTGGCATGTAATACCTTCCTTAAACTTACTTTATTCTCAGTAGTGGTATTTTTTATTACTTGCAACTCATCTTCAAACTTTGGATAATCTAAAATCAAATTATACATAAAACGATCGAGTTGCGCTTCTGGCAGAGGATAGGTTCCCTCCTGCTCTATAGGGTTTTGAGTGGCAAGCACAAAAAATGGCTCCTCAAGACGATGTAATTTTCCATTAATTGTAACCGTTTTTTCTTGCATGGCTTCAAGTAAAGCTGCCTGTGTTTTTGGAGGGGTTCTGTTTATCTCATCTGCCAATAACACATTACAAAAAACAGGTCCTCTCAAAAATTTAAACTCACGCTTTTCATCTAAAATTTCACTTCCTGTGATATCACTTGGCATCAAATCGGGAGTGAATTGTATGCGATTAAAATTTAAATCCAAAACCTCTGAAATAGTTCTCACAAGTAAGGTTTTGGCTAAGCCAGGTAAACCAATTAATAGGCTATGTGCATTGCTAAAAATTGAATTTAACACCGCATCCACTACATCATTTTGTCCAATGATTACTTTCCCTATTTCCTCTTGAAGTTCCTTATATTTTTGATGAAGCGCTTTTGCTGCTTCCACATCATTGTTGTACTGCATTTTACTTTTAGTTGGATTATAAAAATTCCTTATTCAACATTCCCTATTTCTAAGGTGTGGCGAAGTAAACAAAAAAATGTGTATTTAACACTTCATATTATTTTATCTTCGTATGCCAAATGGATTTTATTAATCAAGCCATACAAGATTACTGCGACCAAAACACTACAGCAGAGAGTGACGCACTTCAAAAAATTAATAGGCACACCCATGCCAATGTTTTACAACCTAGAATGTTAAGCGGTCATTTTCAAGGGCGTTTTTTGGCTATGATAAGCCACATGATTAAACCCAAATATGTGCTTGAAATTGGCACCTACACTGGGTATTCGGCTATTTGCCTTGCCGAAGGATTACAGGCAGGGGGTAAACTAATTACCATTGATGTGAATGACGAAAGAGAAGAACTTGTAAATAATCACATTTCTCAGGCCAATCTGATTGACAAAATTGAACATATAATTGGCGATGCTTCAGAAATCATAAATACCCTCGACATTCCCTTTAACCTTGTTTTTATTGATGCTGATAAACCTAATTATCCAAAATATTATGAGTTGATAATGAACAAAATTACTTCAGGTGCATTTATTTTAATTGACAATGTATTATGGAGTGGTAAGGTGCTTAATCAAAAAGATTTGGTTAAAGATAATGACACACAAATATTGCATTCGCTAAATGAGGAAATTCAAAAAGATGACAGGGTTGAGAATATATTGCTACCCATTCGCGATGGACTTATGCTTGTAAGAAAACTTTAATAAATTGAGTATAGTAATTATGATAAAAACTTGGATTTCAGCATTTCGCTTACGTACCTTATTCCTGTCTTTGGCCTGCATCATGATGGGCTACTTCTTAGCATCAGCCAATGGCTATAAAAACTCTATCATATTTAGTTTTTGTTTGCTTACAGCCTTGTTTTTGCAAATTCTATCAAATTTAGCAAATGACTACGGAGACAGTGTTCACGGGGCAGACCATGATGGTAGAAAAGGACCGAAACGAGCTGTACAGTCGGGCAAAATAACAAAAGAGCAAATGAAGATAGCAATTGGAATTTTTGTTGGATTAAGTCTATTAAGTGGCATTTCGTTACTGTATTTTTCTTATGAAGTAATTGGATTTTATGGTGTTGTTGCACTTTTCACTTTAGGCATAGCTTCTATCATCGCAGCAATAACATACACCAATGGTAAAAAGCCTTATGGCTATGCTGGACTTGGCGATATTTCGGTTTTTATTTTCTTTGGCTTGGTGGCAGTTTGTGGGACTTATTATTTACAAGCAGGCTTACCTGATTTAGATGTGATATTGCCATCAATATCTTGTGGCTTATTTTCTGTTGCTTTGCTAAATCTTAACAATATGAGAGATATAGATAGCGATATGGTTGCAGGAAAAAAAAGTATTCCTGCAAGAATTGGTTTCCAAAACGCAAAATTTTATCACCTCTTCATCATTCTATCAGCTTTTATTTGCTTAATTAGTTATTCCTATATGCATAATGCAGCAATAAGCAATTACATATATTTGATTACTATGTTGCCTTTTATACTTTCATTGGTTAAAATTTTTAAAACGGATGATAAACAAAGTTTAGACCCACTATTAAAAGTAACATCTCTTTCAACCTTTGTTTTGGTTATTTTATTTGGCCTCTTTTTGTAAAATACTATGCTGCATTATTCATATTTTAAGCGTACATTAGAATTCGCTTTTGATGCCCGTACATCAAGGGGTGATATCAAAAAACATGCAGCCTACATAATTGAGGTACGAGATTTATTGAAGCCAAAATTTATTGGTCGAGGCGAAGCATCGCCATTAAATGGCTTGAGTATTGATAGTCATGATGATTTTGAAAATCAACTAAAAAATATTCTTCAAGAATTAAATAATGGTTTACGACCTGAAGACATTAATTTATTAAGACTTCCATCCATTCGTTTTGCCCTAGAAACCGCAATGGCAGACCTACATTTTGGTGGACAGATGAAGGTTTTCGATAATGAATTTATTAGAGGAAAAACGATACCCATCAATGGTTTAATTTGGATGGCTGACAAGCAAAAGATGCTTCAAGAGGCTCAAGAGAAAATAGAAAAAGGTTTTAATTGTATAAAACTTAAAGTGGGCAATTTAGATTTTGATGAAGAGTGCAGATTGATTGAAAGCATCCGTAAAAACAATTCAGCCTATAAATTTGAAATTAGATTAGATGCCAATGGAGCTTTTGAGCCGCATGAAGCCATTGAAAAACTCAAGGAACTTCATCGATTTGAAATCCATTCCATCGAACAGCCTATCAAACCCAAACAAGTAGACTGGATGGAAGAAATTTGCAGAAAAGCACCCATCCACATTGCGTTAGACGAAGAATTGATAGGTATAGATGTAGATGAAATGGGCATTCACATCATTAAAAAGATTAAACCAAAATACATTATTCTAAAACCTACATTAATTGGAGGCTTTTCAAGATGTGATAAATGGATTAACCTAGCCGAAAAAAGCAACATAGGATGGTGGCTAACCTCTGCATTGGAA
>RGVD01000270.1 GCA_010027395.1 Bacteroidota bacterium | reverse complement strand
CTGGAAAGAAATATATTGCTTTTGAACCTAATGTAGAAACATACAACAATCTATTAAATCTTGCTGATTTCTTATCAATTAAAGATAAAGTAGAAATCTATAATGTTGGAGCTGAATATATGAATGATTTTGTAAAACAAAAAGTTGATATCATTCTAACCTCGCCTCCATATTTTAATCTTGAAATTTATAGTGCCGAAAAGACGCAATCAGAAAACCAGCATTCGTCTTATGAGCAATGGCGCGATGTTTGGCTGGCCGACGTTGTAAAAAAGGCCACAAGCCATTTAAACGATTTTGGCGTATCATGTTGGAACGTTCACAGTGTTGGTAAAATGAAAATGATTGAAGATGTGGCAAAGATTCACCATGACTTAGGTTTTAATAAAGAAAAAGAATTTTCTTTGAACTCCTCAAAACGTCAGGCAAATCAGTCTGAAACAAAGAAAGACAAAAATTCAGATGTTACAATTTGTTACAAAAAATAAAATTCAGCAGGCACCTGCTTGACAAGCGCACAGATCGCTGCTATAGTGGGTGCATGTTTGCGCCCGTAACTCAACGGTTAGAGTTCTCGTCTTATAAGCGAGCGGTTGTTGGTTCGATTCCAACCGGGCGCACCAAATAAATATTGTATTTCCGAACTATGGAACTATTTATTATCATAGGAGATATAATATGAGTAAAAGTTCGGACAGAGTTAAAGATTGGAGAAAAAACACAAAAGAAAGATTAGTAAAAGCTTTTGGAGGTAAATGCGTAGTTTGTGGATATGATAGATGTTCTGCTGCTTTAGAATTTCATCATTTAGATCCATCAACTAAAAAATTTGGTATTGGAGATACTCGTAGTACTATAAAAAAATGGGAACTTATTGTTGAAGAAGCAGAAAAGTGTGTTATGTTATGTGCAATATGTCATCGTGAGTTTCATGAAGGTCTTATAGAAATACCACACAATCCAACAGAACTTTCTGAAAAATTTAAATTTTATAAACAACAAATAAAAGAAGATCAATATGATGTTTGTAAAGTTTGTGGTAAAAAGAAAAGAATAACATATTCTACATGTTCGATAGAATGTTCAAGAAAAAAGAGAAGTAAATTAGATTGGGATAAAATTGGCTTAAAAGATCTTTATGAAAAGTATAGCTTGGTAGAGATAGGAAAAATGCTCGGTGTTTCTGATAATGCAGTTAGAAAGCAGCTATTAAAAAGAAAATTATTGTGTCGTGGGTGAGTGGTGAGCCAGCAGACTGTTAATCTGCCTTTTCGCAGGTTCGAATCCTGCCGACACAGCCAAAGGATAGTATGACAGAAGAAAATAAAAATACGATTGTTATTACTGAAACATGGGCAGGAGCAGTAAAAGAGTTTGCTAAACAATTAGGTGCTGTATCAACTCTATTGATTATCGTATTATCAATAGGTCAATGTAGTGGATGTTTTGATTTATATCGTGTATTGGGAAAGTGAAAGGAAATGCATCCGTATACCCTTCGGTTTCTACCCGAGTGAAAGGTTAATTGGATACATACAGGTTCGAGTCCTGTCGGGTGCGCCAAATTATGAATGATAATTTTACTATAAGAGAAACGTCTAAAATGATTAGGCTTCTTATCAAAGACCCAACAAAGCTTTGTGATTGTTGTATGTCTGAATGGACTTGGAATACTCTCCAAGAAGAAAAGCTTTGTGAAGAATGTTATAAGGAAAAATATGTCAAGACCGAAGTGGGATGAAATCTGGATGGGATTAACTCTGCATATCGCAGAACGTTCCCGTGATCCAAGATTGAAGGTTGGTTCTGTAATTGTCACAGAAGACAATACTTCTGTTCTTGCTATCGGATATAATGGGGATCAACAAGGTGGAGATAATAAGCCTGATAGTTTGGAGCCGGGTAAAAGTGGGTTCATCCACGCAGAAGCAAATGCATTAATCAAGATGAATTTTGGAGATCACAGAAATAAAAAAATGTATCTCACTCATTCGCCTTGTCCGGTTTGTGCTCGCATGATTGTTAATTCTGGAATTAAAAAAGTTATTTTTTGCGATGAATACCGAGATTCAAAAGGATTAAATATCTTAAAAAATTCTGGTGTTAGTGTAGAAAGATATGAACGATGTATGGTAGATTGAAATTACCAATACTTGAACAAAAGGAGAAATGTTATGTCTGATAAGCGTACAATTGAACTAAATTTGGATCTTGAGCTTCGTGGTCGTGAAGATCATCAGGGACAAACACTTGTGAAGACTGTGGAGACAAATTTCGTTCCACAGCATGGAATGGTTGTAATGGTAGATGAGATTCCTTTCCGAGTAAAAACTGTGGCACTAGCCAACCTAGCTGGGTTGAAGCATGTAGCTTATCCAGTAACTACAAAGGGAATTAAGTTTATTTCTCGCAACGATTCAGAAAAAGGACGAGAGTGGTTTAATTCTCGTTCAGAACACTTCAAAAAGCTTGGCTGGAAGCCAGCCTCTTGATAGATGATTAGATGACTGCCCTGCCTAAAAACAGGGCAGTCTTGTTTATATTCCAAGGATTGTTATGGAACTAAAAATTAAAACACTACATGATGGTTCAGAAGTTTCACTAAAAGAAGTTATTGCAAAGCGTCCAAATATTAAATATCGGGTTGGATGCGATAGCATGAATATTAAAGATAAAACTGTTTTTATTACAACTCTTGTCGGCGTTCATCCAGATAAGAGTGGTGCTTTCATTCTTTATTCAAAAGAAAAAATAGCAAAGATTGAAGAGCCACAGGTTCGTTTGTGGATTGAGGTTGAAAAAGCGATTGAGTTTGCTTCAACCTTGAGAGACGAGCACAATATTGATATTGAATGTATTGATTTTGATTTAAACCCAGATGTAACATACGAATCAAGTCGTCTTGTTGCAAGTGCAATTGGTTATGCTGAATCAATGGGCTTTAAAGCATACTGTAAACCAGATTCAATATTTGCTATATATGCTGCTGATTTCATTGTTCACCGAAAATCATAGTAAAATCTAAAATTCATAAATTGAAAATGAATGGTTGGACTCTATTAGACTTCCAAATAACAGAGAAAATAGACAAGTTTTTATAAAAATTAATAATAAAAAATT
>RGVD01000269.1 GCA_010027395.1 Bacteroidota bacterium | reverse complement strand
GATTTATTAGCTCTACCCCTTGTTGGGGAAGTTTCGCTACGCTTCACTTCCCCAACAAGGGGTTATACTACGTGTTGCACTTATCATTTGAACTTACATTGCTAATTATTTGATTTTTTTTAGAGTTTTCCTTAAAATTCCAACTGATAATAATTTCATAAGGATTGACAGTGCTTTTTAATACTTTTGTATAAAATTTTATTAAATGAAATACGATATAACCGTTATTGGTTCTGGTCCCGGTGGCTATGTTGCAGCCATACGATGCGCTCAATTGGGTTTTAAAACCGCCCTTATCGAAAAATACAATACCCTTGGTGGTACTTGTTTGAATGTAGGATGTATTCCTTCAAAAGCTCTGCTCGATAGCAGCGAGCATTTTCACAATGCAGTTCACAATTTCAAAACACATGGTATTGATATCAAAGGTGAAGTTGAAGTTAACTTGAAACAGATGATTGATAGGAAGAATGGTGTTGTTAAAATGACATGCGATGGTATCGATTTCTTGATGAAGAAGAATAAAATTGATGTTTATAAAGGCTTGGGTTCTTTTATAAACAAAAATAAAATAAAGATCAGTGGAGAGCAAACTGAAGAAATAGAAACTGATAAAGTCATAATAGCTACAGGTTCTAAGCCTGCAAGTTTACCTGGTATTGAGATAGATAAGAAACGTATAATCACAAGTACAGAAGCATTAAGTATGACTGAGGTTCCTAAGAATCTTATTATTATTGGAGGTGGTGTAATTGGTCTTGAATTGGGTAGTGTTTATGCTCGTTTAGGAGCTAAGGTATCCGTAATTGAATACACTTCTAGTATCATACCAACTATGGATGCAGCTTTAGGAAAGGAATTACAGAGGGTATTGCGCAAGCAAGGATTTGAATTCTTTTTTAGTCATAAGGTTAAATCTGCAAAGACTAAAGGAAAAGAAGTAATGATTACTGCTGATAATGAAAAAGGAGAAGAAGTTCAATTTAAAGGCGATTATTGTTTAGTTTCAGTTGGAAGAAAGGCCTACACAGAAGGATTAGGTCTTGAAAATATAGGTCTTAAAACAGATGAGAGAGGAAGAGTAGAAACAGATGCACATTTAGAGACCTCGGTCAAAGGGATTTACGCCATTGGTGATGTGGTTAAAGGAGCTATGTTGGCTCATAAGGCAGAGGAAGAAGGTGTATTTGTTGCAGAAACTATTGCAGGACAAAAGCCACATATTAATTATAATTTGATTCCTGGAGTGGTATACACTTGGCCCGAGGTGGCTGGTGTTGGTGCTACAGAGGAAGATTTGAAAAAAACAGGTACTAAATATAAAATGGGTTCATTTCCTATGCGAGCCCTTGGTCGTGCCAGAGCAAGCATGGATATAGATGGATTTGTTAAGGTTTTGGCAGATGCTGAATCTGATGAAATTTTGGGTGTTCATATGATTGGTCCACGTTGTGCGGATCTAATTGCAGAAGCTGTTGTTGCTATGGAATATAGAGCTAGTGCAGAAGATATAGCAAGGATGAGTCACGCTCACCCCACCTACACAGAGGCTATGAAAGAGGCTTGTTTAGCAGCAACCGAAAATAGGGCATTGCACATGTAGGATGAAACTCATAACATTAAAAAAGCCATCAATTTGATGGCTTTTTTAATGTTATGATTGTTTAAATTATTAGTCGTTTAGTCTAATTAATCTGAATTCAGCTTTTCTATCTAGGCCTTCAGTTTTTAATTTATATTTCTTAACGAAAGGATCACGGATAGAGAATATCAGTAACCTACGGTCTTCAATTTCATATATTTTCATCAATTGACGTTTTACAGCCAAAGCGCGTTTTTCAGCAATCGTTATTTGGGTCATATCAGGTTTGTTATTATCGGCATGGCCAATGATTACAAGTGAAACACCTGTGTCTGCTTGCATAATACGAGCTATACTGTTTAACAACGGATAATGTTCTACATGTACATCATATTTGTTTGGAGCGAAAGTAATAATAGGTAAACCTACAGTTGCATCATCAAATTCAGTAAACTCATCATGAGGAATACTATCATCAAATCTATATGTTTTGATTTTCTTATCTGCTTTGAAATTCTCTGAAGGGTTGCATACCTTCATGGCCTGCATAAATCCATAAGGATCTGAATCTTCAGTATCAGGTACCCCATCATTATCACTGTCTAGGGTTTTACCTTTAATATCTACCTTGTATCCCTCTTTTGTATTTTGCTCAATATCCAGCATATCAGGTACCCCGTCAAAATCACCATCTTTTTTTAACTCGGTCATCGCTTCTTTAGACATTTTTGACATATCATCATACATTTTGGCAATAGGGTTGTACCAATCAGCATGCTGTTGTGTACCACCTTTAGTTACATTGTATGTTAAATTAAATAAATAATAGCTATAAAAATCTGAATATGAATTTGGATCAGGTGTATAGCCATCCAATGCATCATTTTTGCAGATATAAAGATTGCCTTCAAACCCAAGGTCAAAATCGTCATTTAACTTATATTTGTATCCTAAGCCTACTGGCAGTGTAACAAGTGGTGTAGTGTATTTTGATCCTTTAGTATAATTACCTTTATCAACACCTGAGTTTATTACCCTAACATCAGGTAATGCAATTCCTAATCCTAATAGACCATATAAATTAGATCTAGGATGTCTTTGTCTGAAATTAATTGTACCTAAATTCCAAATAGTTTGAATGCTCACTGTCGTGAGTAAATTATCATATGAATTTTTTGATGGTAAGGTTGATCCAGTTAATAGTCCAGTTGTAATATTTGCTCTTAATCCAAAAACTGGACTAAATGAATATTTGGCATAACCACCATATCCAAAATTTATTCCATCTTGGTCAACGTCAAACAAAGTGACTGCAGGACCTAATTGTGCTCCAAAAGACCATCTGCTGAGTTCAATATTGTTTAAATCATCGTTTTGATTTAATGTTGTTATCGTAGGTTTTGCTAAGGTTTTTTCAGCTACACTTTTTGACGTTGTAGTTGTCTTCGTATCCCTTGAATTTGGGGTGTTTGACGTTTTTTGTTGAGCGTAAGAATGAACGCAAATCAACAACATAAAAATAAAATAATTAGACCCGTTGTGCGGTTGGATTACAAAG
>RGVD01000268.1 GCA_010027395.1 Bacteroidota bacterium | reverse complement strand
AAAATTGGTATTATTAACAAATAATCGATTTAAATACCTTCCTCGATTGGTTGCCAATTTATAGCTCAATTATCAGGTGTTGATCTTATTAAAAATTTGCATAGTGTAGTAAGGCAAATTTCATCAAAATTTCTCCTTTTCTAATAGGTTTACTTTCAAACTTTGGTTTTAAATTTTAATAATGGTATTACTAGAATATTAAATAAGTGAGTTGAATTGCCAAATACTTAAGGATCAAGATTTATTGGAAGCCCTATTTCAAAACAATAAAAATTAAAATTTATGTAACATATACTAATTTAATTGCACCTATTATTGCCGCATTAAATTCAAAATTTTAATTTTGCATAAACCTCTGGTATCTGTATTGTTGGCTGTATATAACACTCCATTTGAATTGGTAAAACGTGCTATCATTTCTGTGTTAAATCAAAACTTTCAAAATTTTGAATTAATAATTATTGATGATGGCAGCGATGATGAATATCGTTTCGAGTTGAGTGAGTATGTGGTATTATTTCCAAATGTAATAACTTATATCTTTCATGCCAATTGCGGACAGGCAGAGTCAATAAATAAAGCCATTTTACTTAGTAAGGGCGATTATATTACCATTATAGATGCGGATGATGAGTTTAAGCCCGATCACCTGCAAAAGTGCCTGGAACAAATGACTCATTCCGATTTAATTGCTTCCACAACACACACGGTAGTAGATGCCGAAGATGATTATTACATTCCCGACAGAATGGATAAATCAAAAGTGATTCATGTGGATGATTGTATTTTATTTGCAA
This sequence comes from Bacteroidota bacterium, assembly GCA_010027395.1. Taxonomy (GTDB): domain Bacteria; phylum Bacteroidota; class Bacteroidia; order UKL13-3; family UKL13-3; genus RGVD01. Next base: position 2,352 of record RGVD01000268.1, on the reverse strand, counting down.
CTTTATTTGGTAAGAAAGAAGTGTTTCTCAATAATAAATTTTATAATATGTATAGTTCGGATGCCAATTTTTATGAGAGGGTGTCTCAGAAATATATTGTTAAAAAAGTAAACCTTCGCACCTATATTTATTACCGAAACATTCCAAACAGCACTTGCGCAAAATTGAAAAATACGATGTTGCAAGCCTCTGCGTAAACTAGTAATATGCAAAAACAGCTCATATTTGCCTGCCTTTTTACTGGAGTTTACGATGTTAACCGATCGGAAACATTGCCTAACAATGATTATTCATTGGTTGAAAAATGGGCAAATTCTATCATGTCCTTAAAATTACATGGGATAATTTTTCACAATAGTTTTTCGCCTGAGATTGAAGCCACATACAGCAATGAATACATAACTTTTCAATATGTAAATTATAATCCTGTATATAATTTAAGTGTTTATAGATACTTTGTTTACAATCATTATTTATCTGCTCATCAAAACCAAATAGAATCTCTATTTATAACTGATAGTACGGATGTAGAAGTTTTGCGTAATCCATTTATACAGCCTTTATTTTTAAGCAATCCCAATGCATTATTTTGTGGTGATGAACCATCAATCTTGCAAAACGAATGGATGATAAAACATTCAACTCATTTTCGAAATCAGATACCAGAATTTTCGGCTTATGAAGAAAATTTTGCAAATGAAACCCTACTTAATTGCGGAATAATAGGAGCTAATATAAATGTTATGGCAGCATTGATAAAAGAATTGGTGCAATTTCATGAGAGATACAATCAAAATAATAAAGCAGCCTATACAGGTGATATGGGTGCATTTAATTTTATTGTTCGTAATAAATTCAATAAACATCTATTTCATGGAAGCCCAGTCAATACCGTATTCAAATTATATGATCTTAAAAATACCGATTGTTGGTTTAGACATAAGTAATTGAAATTTGCTTACGCTTCTTGTGATTATGAGGTAGGATTGAATAATATTATTAATCTCCACAAAGGCCTTCCTTTTCCCAAGTATCCGAAGTCAGTCGCCAAGCCATAGGACGAGTCAAGGTTTACAAATAAAAAAGAGTCTTAGTCGCAGTGAGATAAATGGCGAGAGGTTTCTATTACTAAGCAGAGCCGAAATGTTTCGGACACTGAGCGGATCCGAAGTGCGAAACATTTGACAAGCAATGGGTGCTTCGGCTCCGCTCAACAGACCATTGCTTTGCATTTGCATCAAGTTGGTTTTATCACCAAACGCTCTACACATAGTTGTTGAGCTGAGCTAAACAACAACCAAAGGCAATGCTTATAAAGGTTACATGTACTGAGATTTTTTAACCTTCATTTCTAACCAAATTGTTACGAGTAATCCTAGCCAATGATTAATTCTAGAACCTACTTAAACGATAAGGCTGAAAGATTGCTGGTGAAACATTTGCAAATTAGAAATTATCAAATATTTATCAATTATACCTTATTTTTGCTTCTATCAGATGAAGCACTTAAAAATTATACTTTTAATTTTAGTAGGAATAACTACCACATATGCAAGAGCCCAAAAGACCAAAGAGGCTTCAGGCGAATACAAATTGCGTATTGAGAAAAATATTACCGAGGAATTTGCGGTAAACAAAGCAATTGAGAAGGCTAAAATAAATGCTATTGAGAATGCTTTTGGGACAGTTATTAACCAAGGTAATGCGGTGTATGTAAAAGATATTACCACTGGTGCACAAACCCAAAGTGATATGGTTTTCACCTCCATTGCAGATGTGTTGGTAAATGGAGAATGGATAGCAACATTGGATGAAAAGCGATATTTCTATGAGGAGGATGGATTCAGATGGGTGAAAATTAATATCAAAGGTAAAGTGCGCGAGTTGACCAAAATACCATTCACACCAGAATCATACACACTAGGTTGTAATAACAAAAAATGTTCAACGGATGTGTTTAATAATGGGCAGGAGTTAGTGGTTTATTTTAAAGCTCCCAACAATGGTTATGTAACCATCTATTTAGACGATACCAAGCAGGTGCAGCGTTTACTCCCATATTCAAATTATAATACCTCAAATACCTATCCTGTTAAAGCCGACCAAGAATATTATTTCTTTTCAAACACAGATAAAAATGAAAAAAACGTGGACAATGTCGAGTTGTTTACTTCCACTGCAATGGAGCAAAATAAGTTGCAGGTGCTTTTTTCTAAAGATGATTTCGGTAAACCCGTTTTAACAAAAAGCAATAATGAAGTGGTAAATGGAATGCAATATGCCATGCCCATGTCAACCACTATTGAAAATTTCCAATCTTGGTTACAAAAAATAAGGTCATACAATCGTAAC
>RGVD01000267.1 GCA_010027395.1 Bacteroidota bacterium | reverse complement strand
TTCAATGAGTAACCATGATAAAGTTTATAAGAATCTGATAGATGTGTTAAATAATAATGCCTCTATTTCCACCAACTCATTTGAAGCATTGAAAACAATTGAAATTATTGACAGAATTTACAGATCAGTTTAATAATATGAATAAAATAAAAATATTTAATTCGGGAATAAAAGATGTGAAATTTGGTTCAGGTGTTAAGGTAGTAAAACCTGTAAATATTTATGGATGCGAAATCGGGGACAATTGTTTCATTGGACCATTTGTCGAGATTCAGAAAGATGTCACAATTGGTAATAATACTAAAGTTCAGTCACATACTTTTATTTGTGAATTGGTATCAGTTGGAGATAATTGCTTCATTGGTCATGGCGTGATGTTTATTAACGATTTGTTTTCTGATGGCGGTCCGGCAAAGGGAAACAAGGAACTTTGGAAATCAACACAGATTGGCAATAAGGTTTCTATTGGTTCCAATGCAACCATTCTTCCTGTTTCAATCTGCGATAATGTGGTAATAGGGGCAGGAAGCGTAGTTACAAAAAATATCGACAAGCCCGGAACCTATGTAGGTAATCCCGCTAAATTAATTATTAAAAGAATATAATATATGAAAATTCCATTTGTAGACCTGAAAGCTCAATACCTGAGTATTAAAACTGAAATTGATGCGGCTATTGAGAATGTTATTTCTGAAACTGCCTTCATTGGTGGAAAATATGTAAAAAAGTTTGAATCCGATTTTGCTTCATTATATGGAGTTAAAAATTGCGTTTCGGTGGCAAACGGTACCGATTCACTCTATATCATCATGAAGATGCTTGGAATAGGGCATGGCGATGAGGTAATAACAGTTGCCAATAGCTGGATATCCAGTTCGGAAACAATCACTCAGACAGGGGCAAGACCTGTTTTTGTGGATATTGATCCTGAATATTATAGTATGGATATTGAAAAATTCAGGAAAGCAATTACACCAAAAACGAAGTTAATGATATGTGTTCATCTTCAGGGGCAGATGTGTGATATTGAAACCATAGATAAAATCTGTAAAGAAAATAATATTTATCTGATCGAAGATTGTGCGCAGTCACATTTTTCTGAATTTAATAGAAAGAGGGCGGGCTTAACAGGAATTGCCGGTTCTTTTAGTTTTTATCCTGGTAAAAATCTTGGAGCCTATGGTGATGCAGGATGTATCATAACAAATAATGATGAACTAGCAGACAAATTCCGAATGTATGCTACACATGGTGCATTGAAAAAGCATGACCACCAAATTGAAGGCATCAATAGCAGACTTGATGGTTTGCAGGCGGCCATTCTTGATGCCAAATTACCACATATTTTGGATTGGACTGATAGAAGAATTGAAAATGCAGGAAAATATAATGAGCTTTTGTCGGGAATAAAACAAATAGTTACGCCGAAGGTTCGACCCAACAGCAAGCATACTTTTCACTTGTATGTAATAAGGGCAGAAAGAAGGGATGAACTGGCAAATTATTTGAAGGAGCAGGGAGTTGAAACCGCAATACATTACCCTACAGTATTACCCTTTTTACCAGCTTATAAATACCTGAATTCGGCAGTTTCGGACTTTGAAATAGCCCTGAAATATCAAAGCGAGATTTTGTCCATTCCTTTGTATCCTGAGTTGACCATGGATCAGATGAAATATGTAGCTAAATGTATCAGCGATTTTTATAATTCAGATTCTAAATGACGATTTGGCTTATTTCAAAATATGCTTCACCTCAAAAATATTATTTTGGTACACGTCATTTTTATTTGGCGGAGGAATGGGTTAAACTTGGACATGATGTTAGTATTTTCACTTCTAATTCAAGTCACCTGAGTAATCAGTTACCCAAGTTTAAATCCAAGGTGTTTTTTGAGATTATCAATGGTATAAAAACTTACTGGCTGAATACAGTTCGATCTAAATCATCGTCGGGGATGTCAAGAATTTTTGGGTGGTTGCATTTTGAGTGGCAGCTCGCAACCCTTTCAACAAACGACATTTCGAAACCCGACGTCGTTATTGTATCCTCACTTTCACTGTTATCTGTTTTGAATGGTTACCGGTATGCAAAAAAATATGGTTCTAAATTTGTTTTTGAGGTAAGGGACATATGGCCGCTTTCGGCAATAGAATTGGGTAATTTTAGTCCTGCAAATCCTCTCATTTATTTGCTTTCCCTTATTGAAAAATTTGGATATAAAAATGCCGATGTTATTGTGGGTACCATACCAAATCTGAAGGAACATGTTGAGAATGTAATAGGAAAAACGGACAAATGTTTTTGTATTCCTCAGGGTATTAACCTTGATTTTTATTCCGAGCAGGAAAAATTAAACGATGAATATATAAAAACCAATATTCCCAGTAATAAATTTATTGTGATTTATGCAGGTACAATTAATGCCAATAATCCCCTTCAGGTTATGTTAGAAGCAGCTAAAATATTAAAGGAAAGTCCTGTTCATTTTATGATTGTTGGTGAGGGAAATCAAAAAATGAGTCTGATGGAAAGGGCTAAAGATATTTCAAATGTAAGCTTTCCGCCGAGTGTAAATAAGAATCAGGTAAATCATCTGTTGTCGTTTGCTTCTGTGTGCTTTGATTGTTTTTCCTCATCACTTGCCAGATATGGTTTATCTAGAAACAAATGGATTGACTATATGTATGCAGGCAAACCAATTATCTGTTCATATTCGGGTTTTCAAAGTATGATAAATGAATGTGATGCAGGTTCTTTTGTATCCTATAATGATGAAAAAGCCCTTGCATCGGAAATACTTAGGTATCTTAATTTCTCTAAGGATGAATTGGAGGACATGGGAAAACGTGCAAAGAATTTTGTAATAGAAAACAGAACATTTCCTTTTTTAGCAAAAAAATACTTGCATTTATTTGCTCAATAAATATTTTAACTGTGTATTTAAATCTTTGAAATATCACAACCCTCGAGGAGATTCTGAACCAAGTACGGCTGAAGCGTCATGCAGGGAACATTTAGTTAAAGGACAAGGTTTACGTTTTCACCTATTAAGAATCATCGTTAATATGGTAATTTATTTGTTAGTTTGAAATGTGTATAAATCCCTCTTCATTAAACGAAAGATGAATAAAATTTCTTTAAGGCAGCAAGTGATAGAACCTCATTGAATTTTTTTA
>RGVD01000266.1 GCA_010027395.1 Bacteroidota bacterium | reverse complement strand
TACAAATTTGGAAGCAAAAACAATCAGTTTCTTTTGCATATAAAAAAATTATGATAGCCCTTGAGCCCTCAGCCCCTCAGTCAAAGTCGTACAAATTTCCATTAACAATGTTTCATTCATTTCCGTGTGAATAGGCAATGAAATTACAGTTTGGGTTGCAAGTTCGGACATTGGAAAATCTAAACTATTATTATTTTCAGATGAATAAGCCAATTGATTACAAGCTACTGTTGGGTAATAAATCATGGTTTGTATACCCTTTTCTAACATATATTTTCGTAGTTTATTCCTATCAACTTTTTTTGACAAGCTGATGGTGTATTGATGAAAAACATGGCTTGAGTAAGCACCTCTTGTTGGTATCATTAGCTCTTCATTGTTAGCAAAATATGAATCATAATATTGGGCTGCTTCATTTCTTTTGTTTTCGTATGAATCCAAATGCTTTAGTTTGACCCTCAATATGGCAGCTTGCAGACTATCTAATCTCGAATTAACACCAATCATCTCATGCACGTATAGTTCCCTTTGACCATGATTGGCTATCATTCTTATTTTGCGAGCTAACTCATCATCATTGGTCATGATTGCCCCTCCATCTCCCATGCAGCCCAAGTTTTTTGAAGGAAAAAAAGAAGTGGTGCCTATATGACCTATCGTTCCAGTTCGCTTTTTGTCACCATTAGAAAATGTATACAACGCACCTAAAGATTGAGCATTATCTTCAATAATAAATAAATTGTACTTTTGAGCAATGTGAACAATTGACTCCATTTCAGCACTCTGACCGAAAAGGTGCACTGGAATAATAACTTTAGTCCTAGAAGTTATTTTTGATTCAATTTTGCTTACATCTAAATTGTAAGATTGAATGTCAATATCAACCATAATTGGTTTCAAACCCAATAACAAAATAACTTCAATGGCTGCAGGATAAGTAAAAGCAGGGACTATTACTTCATCCCCTTTTTCCAATCCCAATGCCATCAGCGCAATTTGAATCGCATCAGTTCCATTACCACACCCAATGACATGTTTTACACCTAAATAATTGGCAAGTTCATTTTCAAAAGATGCTACTTCTTGTCCCTTAATAAAAACGGAACTTTCTATCACATCATGAATAGCATTATCTATTTCAGATTTTATACGTACATGTTGACTTTTAAGGTCAACCATTTGAATTTTTATATTCATCAATTTACCTTAATAACCTTTCCATCTTCTAGCAAATATTTTGAAGAAGTTTCTTTACACAAAGCAATTCCATTTTCATCAAATTTTAGTTTATTTCCATACTCACTCACCCAACCAATTCGCTTAGCAGGATTACCTACTAACAATTCAAAATCTTTCACATCTTTGGTTACAACCGCACCTGCTCCAATCATGGCATAGCAGCCAATTTCAACACCACAAATAATGGTTGCATTTGCACCAATACTAGCCCCTTTTTTAATTAGGGTTCTTTTATATTCTTCTTTTCTGTTAACAGCACTTCTGGGGTTAATAACATTGGTAAATACCATCGAGGGTCCAAGAAAAACATCATCTTCACATTCCACACCAGAGTATATAGATACGTTATTTTGAACCTTATTATTGTTACCAATTATTACTCCATCAGCAATAAATACATTCTGTCCTATATTGCATTTGGAACCAATAATTGCGGAACCCATTATATGCGAAAAATGCCAGACTTTTGTTCCGGCACCTAATATACAACCATCTTCAACAATGGCAGTTTCGTGGATATAGATTTCTTCTTTCATTTAATTCATTAATTTGAAATAAGCTCTAACTGTTATAAATTCTTTCAATTATCTCAACCACTTTCATCCCTTCTTCAGCAGAGGTTTTAATATCATCAACTCCATTTAGAAAATCAATTACATTTTGAATCACATATTGATGATTTGCGGCACTCCCTTTATAATTTCCATAATCGTTTGCAGCATTTGATTCAGGCAGTATTGGCATCACATAATTTTCAATATCGCAATGCAGCACCTTTTCCATGTATTGACCTCCAACTTTAATTGAACCCCTCTCTCCTATTACGGTAATGCTACTTTCTAAATTTTTGTTCCATACACTCGTACTATAACTAATTGTTCCAGAACCACCTTTAACTAAATCAAAATTAATTAAACCAGTATCTTCAAACTCAATTGACTCCTTGTGATTATAGTTATAGAATCTGGATTGAACGTTCTCAATGTCACCAAAAATCCAATACAAAGTATCTACAAAATGACTGAACTGAGTATACAATGTCCCACCATCCAACTGCTTTTTGCCCTTCCATGAAGAGTTTTGATAATAACGATTGTCTCTATTCCAAAAACAATTGATTTGAACATGAAAAATGGCACCCAATAAATTAGAATCAACAACAGATTTTAACCAAGAAGAAGGGGGCGAATAACGATTTTGCATGACACAAAATACATTTCTATTATTCATTTTTGCTGTATCAATTACCAATTGACATTCTAAACTAGTCAAACCCATGGGTTTTTCAATAACCACATGAATTCCTTGATTCAAAAAGAAAATTGCCTGCTCACAATGCAAATAATTTGGTGTGGCAATACAAACAACATCTATTAAATCTTGATGTTTTATTAAATCATTTATGTCAGAATAAACTGGACAAGAATAATCATTATTTAAACTCGAATGCAAATCAACATTAATCTCAACCAATGCAGCTATTTGTGCATCCTCTCTGCTTTGAATTAAATCAGCATAGCGTTTACCAATATGTCCCAAACCAACAATTGCAAATGTAATTTTACTCAAACCTGGAATCTATTTTTGATTTAACATTTCAATAATGCTTGAAGCTACTAACTCCAAATCAGATGTTGAAAGATTAGACCCCGATGGCAAACAAAGACCATTTTCAAAAAGCCTTGCAGATGTACCATCACCATAAAATGGGTAATATTCAAACACTGGTTGTAAATGCATTGGTTTCCACAATGGGCGTGACTCAATATTCTTTTTATCTAAAGCTAACCTAATATCTTCGCGAGTTACTCCATTGGTTTCACTTGGATTAACAATGATACAAGTCAACCATCTATTGCTAAATGAACCTTCAGGTTCATTATGAAAACTGACTCCCTTTAAGTTTGACAATTTGGATTTATAAAACTCGAAATTAGACCTACGTTGTGCAACTCTATCATCAAGCACAGTCATTTGGCCACGGC
>RGVD01000265.1 GCA_010027395.1 Bacteroidota bacterium | reverse complement strand
AATTGAAACCTGATTCTATGGTTGGTTATTATAGAGATTCCATAGGAAATGTTAAACAATTATATAATGAAAGCAGATTATATGATAAAAATTCTATTGATAGAGTCTTTATTTATGAAAAGAATTTTGTGGTAGGATATTTTAATAATATTCCTTTTTTAGTTGGTAGAGATACCTTCGACTTTAATCATATGTCAAGTATTAACAATTTACTTGATGCTTTTTGTATTGAAAGTAGATTGATTTTTAGGGGTTATTTTAGAGATGAAAAGCCATGGCATATTGAGGGGTTCGATGGTTACTCTTCTAGGAAATTTCCTAAGTTTTTCGGCAAGACAAATGACTATTTTGTTAAAACACTCATTAATACTAAAGTTATAAAACAAGTTAATTATGAACATAGCAACGTGTTTGCAACTGAAGAATTCGATTCGTGTTTATATTACCAATTGGACAAAGGATACCAAGATGGATTATATGCAGGAATGAAATTAGTAATGTACAATGATTCATCAGGATATGACAAATTGTGGCCTCATCAAATTAGGGTTGTAAAAACATATAAGGACTATTCAATAGCTGAGAGAGAATTTAGAAAAAGGTCTAGATACGGGTCAAATGATCATTATTTAGAATATATATCCAATATAAACAGAACCTTCAGTTATGTAGGCTTTAATTTTAAGAATAGTTTGTGGTTGAAATAAATTACCCCTAACTATCCGTAGTCTTGCGGCTAGATACTAGCAGGGCTGACTACGGATTTAAAATGAAAATAGAGTTTGTAATTCAGCTTAACTTTGCACATGGTTGATATGCCCTAGCTATCCGTAGTCTTGTGAGCTAGATACTCGCGGGGCTGACTACGGATTTAAAATGAAAAAAGAGTTTGCAACTCGTTTTAACTTTGCTCATGGTTGATATTTAGCGAAGCATCACCGAAAATAATTATCTATTGATACTCCAAGCCGCAAGCAAAAAATCCCTCAGTGAATTTGATATTAATTATATTTGTTTAATGAGACACCAGCCTTGGACAAAAATCTAATCAATATGAAAAAATATCATTATATAGCTTTAATATTTGTAGGAATATTTTGGTTTTATATTGCTTCAATATTTGATGGTGCTATTTGTTCAATAAATAGTAAAGACTTACATATAAAAGGCGACACGTGGTTACCGCACATGTTATGTTCTGTTTTTACATCCTTAATCATAGGACTTTTATTTTACAAACCAATATGTAATTGGACAAAATGGAAATGGTTTTTATTACCAATTCTCACTTTGGCTTCATCGACTATTATTTTCGCTATTCTACTAAACATTTCTTGGAAAATTGAACACTTGTTTAAACCGTATTACGAGGATATTGAACTTGCCGACATTATAGGGACGCCACTAGTTTTTTTGTTTTATTCACTTACACAATTTTTTATTATATTTTATCCTCTAGCTTTATTAACACAGTATTTGGTAAGATATGCTTTCAAGAAATCTGTTAATTAAAATAATGCCTAACTACCTAACTATCCTTAGTCTTGTGAGCTAGATACCCGCACTCGCTAGCGTCCCGCTAGTGAGCCTATTGATAAGCCTCTGGCTTGTTTTGTCTTGTTTTTACGCTCCCGATAGCCATCATTCTTAACTTATTATTACCCGCACTCGCTAGTGTCTCGCTAGTGTGCCTATTGATAAGCCTCTGGCTTGTTTTATCCAAGCTTGGTGTCTCATCAACCCTTGTTGCCGCTAATTTTTGGAACACGCGAACTTCAAACGACAAACTTTTGTATATTTGAAAAAAGTTTGAAATGACAACAAAAGATAACATTTTAATAACACTGAAATCTAATAAGCTTAATCTTTCGAAATTTGGTATTCGAAATGTTGGATTGTTTGGTTCTTATATACGTAATGAACAATCAAGTGTGAGTGATATTGATTTGTTGATTGATTTTGAACCTGAAAAAGAAAACTTCGATAATTTTATGGCGGTTTGTGATTTGTTCGAAAAAATATTCGAAAATGAAAAAATCGAAGTTGTTACTAAAAATGGCTTAAGCCCACATATTGGCCCCAAAATTTTAAATGAAGTTCAATATGTCTAAAGAGCCCAAAGAATATCTAAGACATATTCAAGATGAATGTTCATACATAATTTCAGTAACTCAGAATTTAGTGTATGAAGATTTCATGAATGACGAAACTCTTAAACGTGCAGTTGTAAGAAGTTTAGAAATTGTAGGAGAAGCAACAAAGAAAATTCCTGCTGACTTCAAAGTAAAATGGAATACGATTCAATGGAAAAATATGGCTGGAATGCGTGACCGATTAATTCATGATTATATTGGAGTAAATTATTCAATTGTTTGGGATGTAATGAAAAATAAGATTCCAGAAATACACGAGCAAATTACTGCATTTTTGGATAAAGAGTAAAACTGGCCTTGACAGCTGATAAACGCAATAGCTGGTTTTCCTGCACTCATAGCACTTGCTAGCGTCCCGCTAGTGAGCCTAACTATCCGTAGTCTTGTGAGCTAGATACTCGCGGGGCTGACTACGGATTTAAAATGAAAAAAGAGTTTGTAACTCGCATTAAATAATTATTTTTGAGTAATGTCGGATGCTGGATACCAAATAAGAGACCAATTTAAAGTTCATTTTATTACTTTTTCTGTGGTTGAATGGATAGATGTTTTTACTAGAGCACTGTATGCTGATATTGTAGTTGAAAGTTTGAGATATTGCCAGTTAAATAAGGGCTTAAATGTGCATGCTTGGTGTTTAATGAGTAACCATATTCATTTAATTGTATCGACTAATGAACCAATAACACTTTCGGAAGTATTGAGGGATTTTAAAAAGTTTACCTCAACTAATATTATTAAAGCTATTGAAAATAATACAAGAGAAAGCAGAAAAAATTGGATGCTTTGGATATTTAAAAAAGCAGGAGAGAAAAATGAAAGAAATAAAAATTATCAATTTTGGCAACAAGAAAATCATCCAATCGAATGTTCAACTTATGAAATATTGCAATCAAAAATAAAATACTTGCATGAAAACCCGGTAAGAGCTGGCTTAGTAAGAAATGAAAGTGATTATGTATATTCAAGTGGGGTTGACTACTATACAAATGAAAAAGGATTAATTGAAATCAATTTTCTTAATTAGCCCGTGTCAGGAGACACTACAGTTCATTAAACATCCGTAGAGCGCTTCGCTAACTCTA